>JABMRL010000266.1 GCA_013202615.1 Dehalococcoidia bacterium | reverse complement strand
GTGACCAGATTAAGCTCCGGGTTGGTAATTTCAAAGTCGGTTGATGGCTTGATATCCGCGGCGCTAACCTGCCCCTCGCCCTGCGTATCCAGGATCAGTTTTCCGGGCTGGTCGGAAAGCGGCTTTATCCGTATCGCCTTTACGTTGAGTAAAAAATCGGTGACGTCTTCCTTGGCGTGAGGAATGGTGGTGAATTCATGACTGATGCCTTCAATCCTGACCTGCGTTACCGCCGCACCGGGAAGATAGCCCAGCAACACCCGGCGCAGGGCGTTGCCAAGCGTGACACCGAAGCCGCGTTCCATCGGCTCGGCGGTGAATCGGCCGAAGTTTTCCTCACTCTCTATACAATCGATTTTCGGTATAATTAGACGAGACAAAAGTCTCTACCTCCTTGCTCTTTATCGCGAGTAGTGTTCCACTATAGTCTTGCCGTTAAACGGGGCCGCTATACCTTCCGGTGTAGGCAGGGAAACCATCTGCCCCACCAGGTTTTTCTTATCCAGACTCAACCAGTCCGACACCGTCTTGGCTTCAATCGTCTGCGTAAGCTGTTTGTAGTATTCCGATTTGGCGCTTTCTTTCCGCCAGCCAATGGTATCTCCTTCTTTGACCAGCGCCGAAGGGACATCCGTCCGGCGGTCATTGAGTATAATGTGACCATGGCGTACCAGCTGGCGTGCCTGGTTGCGTGAATCAGAGAAGCCGAGGCGATATACGATGTTGTCCAGTCGCCTCTCCAGCAGTATGAGCAGGTTATCGCCGGTTACCCCCGCCTGCCTCTCCGCTTCGGCAAATGTTTTCCGGAACTGCCTCTCCATCATGCCGTAGCTGTAGCGGGCTTTCTGTTTCTCGCGGAGCTGCATGCCGCGGTCGGATATTCTCGGCCGCCTGCGGGGCTGCATTCCCGGGGGCTTGGGTCGCTTATCTATGCTGCACTTGGGTGTGAAGCACCGGTCGCCCTTCAGGAAGAGCTTCTCGCCGCTGCGGCGGCACCTTCGACATACTGCTCCAACGTATCTTGCCATTTTTCCTCTCTTCTACACTCGTCGTCTTTTAGGCGGGCGGCAGCCGTTATGGGGGATGGGGGTAATATCTTTGATGCCCGTAATGTACAGCCCTGAACTCTGCAGGGAGCGGATAGCTGCCTCGCGACCGCTGCCCGGGCCCTTCACGTAGACTTCAACCTGGCGCAGGCCGTGCATCATGGCTTTGCGTACCGCCTCGCGAGCTGCCATCTGAGCGGCGTAGGGAGTACCCTTGCGGGAGCCCTTGAAACCGGAAGTGCCGGAGCTTCCCCAGGCAATTACGTTGCCCTGGGGGTCGGTAAGGGTAACGATGGTATTATTGAACGTAGACTGGATATAGGCTCTTCCTGCCGGGATATTCTTACGTTCTCGCTTTCTTGTTTTCGCTCCTCGCTTCTTCTGTGCCATAGGATGCTCCTTACTTATTACTTCTTAGCCATGCCTCTTCGCTGGCCCCTGCCGGCCACCGTCCTGCGTTCACCACGCCGGGCGCGGGCATTAGTTCGGGTACGCTGTCCTCTCGCCGGCAGGTTATGGCGGTGCCGGCTGCCGCGGTAGCTGCCGATTTCGATGAGGCGCTTGATGTTCATCTGAACCTCGCGCCTGAGCTCACCCTCTACTCTGTATTGCTTGTCAATAACCTCGCGGAGGCGATTGACCTCATCTTCAGTAAGCTCGCTCACCTTGGTATCCGGATTGACGTTGAGCTGGCCCAGAATCCTGCGGCTCAGGTGAGGGCCAATACCGTAAATATACTGCAGGGATATCCAGGTGTGCTTGTCTCTCGGTATGTCAACTCCAGCAATTCGTGCCATGCTACTGTCTCCTTATCCCTGGCGCTGTTTGTGCTTCGGATTGGAGCAGATGACTCTGACCACCCCGTGCCGTTTCACCACCTTGCACTTGTCACAGCGTACTTTCGCTGATGCTTTAACTTTCATGATATTATATCCCTAACCTTACTTAAACCGATAGACTATCCGGCCACGGCCGAGGTCATACGGCGACAGCTCCACCAGCACCTTGTCTCCGGGCAGAACCCGGATGTAGTGCATACGTATCTTACCGGAGATATGGGCCAGCACGGCGTGCCCATTCGCCAGCTCAACGCGAAACATCGCATTCGGTAGCGCTTCCAATACCGTTCCTTCTACCTCAATCGTCTCTTTCTTAGGCATGTACTTATTTGGTTAGAACCTCCGGTTCGCCGTCAGTAATGGCGATGGTATGTTCGAAATGGGCGGAAAGGCTGTTATCATATGTGTAGACGGTCCACTGGTCGTCGCCAACACGTGTGCGCCAGTCGCCGGCATTCACCATCGGTTCGAGGGCAAGGGTCATTCCTTTTTTCAGTACCGGTCCCGAGCCAGGCAGGCCGAAATTGGGTATCTGCGGCTCCTCATGCATGTCGCGGCCGATGCCATGACCCGTGTACTCCCGAACGACTTTGTAGCCACTTCGCTGCAGCTCGACATAGTCTTGAATGGCGTGTGAAACATCGCCGAGCTTTGCTCCCGCACAAGCGGCTTTAATCCCTGCCTCTAAAGCACCTTTGGTGACATCAATAAGCTCTTTAGATTCTCCACTTATCTTGCCCACACCCGTGGTTATGGCAGCGTCCGCCTGAAAACCGTTATATATAACACCATAATCAATTGAGACAATGTCACCTTCTTCCAACTTTCGTCTTCCTGGAATCCCGTGCACAATTTCATTATTAATTGATACGCAGATATTGGCTGGAAAGCCATGGTATCCATTAAATGATGATTTTACGCCGCGTTTTTTTGCCTCTCTATCGGCTATGGTATCTAATTCCTTAGTTTTCATGCCAGGTTTTATGCGCTTGCTTAATATGCTTAGTATTTCAGCTAATATGCTACCAGCCTGGCGCATCGCTGCTAACTTTTGCTCATTATTAACTACTCTGCTGTCTGTAGCAATGCTCATTTTACTACCAGTTTCTCCGCGGGAAGGGCGGCCACGATTCTTCGTGTCACCTCTTCCACGCTGCCTTCTCCTTCAACTGTCATCAGTGTGCCCTGGCGGCGGTAGTAATCGATGAGGGGTGCCGTCTCGGCAAAGTATACGTCGAGTCTTTTTTTAACCGTTTCCGGTTTATCGTCGGGGCGCTGGTAAAGCTCACCCCCGCATTTGTCGCATTTACCCTCCATTTTGGGAGGGGAATTTACCGTATTGTACACCGCCTGGCACTGTCGGCAGAGCCAGCGGCCGCTCAATCTTTTTACCAGTTCTTCTTCCGATACCTCGATGTAGACAACTTTATCAATTGTTTTCCCCCGCGCGCCTACAGCGCCGTCCAGTGCTTCCGCCTGCGGCAGGTTGCGGGGAAAGCCATCCAGAATGACCCCGTTCGCGCCATCGGTAGCGGACAGCCGTTCCATGACCATTTGTATGGTTATCTCGTCGGGAACCAGTGCCCCTTTTTCCATATAGGCCTTCACCTGTTTCCCCAGTTCCGTTCCCTGCTCCAGTGCCTGCCGGAAGAGGTCGCCGGACGAAATATGAACCATATTCAATTTTTGGGCGACCCTCGAGGCCTGCGTTCCCTTGCCGGCCCCGGGTGCTCCCACAAAGATTATATTATACAACTTTTACCCCTACCTGATAAAGCCTTCGTATCGGCGCATCACAAGCTGCGCCTCAAGCTGTTTCATTGTGTCCAGTACCACGCCCACCATAATGAGCAGTCCCAGGCTGGAGAGCTGTATGACCTGGACATTGCTTATATGCCGGGCCACAAAAGGCATAACCGCTATGCAGGCAAGGAACAGAGCCCCACCCCAGGTGATGCGGTTGATAACACCTTGAAGGTAGCTCTGGGTGTTTTTGCCTGGTCGGATGCCGGGAATAAACCCTCCCTGCCGTTGCAGGACGCCGGGCAGGTCCTGTTGCTGGTAAATCACCATGGTGTAGAAGAACGCGAAGCCTACCGCCATCGCGAAGTATGTTCCCCAGTAGAACAGCCCCATGGGCAGTGCGGCGTTGGGGTCAAACAGCTTCATGACCCAGTTGGCAAAGTTGGGGTCATTCGGGTTGGCAAAGTAGCTGGCCACGATTCCCGGAAACAGGACAATCGACATGGCAAAGATGAGCGGAATCATGCCGGCCGCGTTTACCCGGAGCGGAATATGGGTGGTCCCGGAATGACGGTACATGCGCCCGCTACGGAATACGCTCTTGGCGTACTGTACCGGAATGCGGCGGTGTGCCTCGGTAAAGATGACAATAACCATGATGGTTATGACCACCATAAGCAAGTAGGCGGTCAGGCCAACAAAATTCTCCTTGGCCAGGAAGCCCTGCCCGATCATTTGCGGCAGCTGGGATACAATGCCACCGAAAATAATTATTGATATACCGTTGCCGATGCCGTATTCCGTAATCAGCTCACCGAGCCATACCAGGAACAGGGTGCCGGCCACCATGGACAGCACCATCGTCGTCATTGCCAGAGGTTCCGCGCTGGATAGCACTCCTTCACGTTGCAGGTAGATGATCTGCCCGTAGCCCTGAACGGAGGCCAGGGGTACCACCAGCCAGTGGGTAATGAGATTTATCTTATTTCTCCCGGACTCACCTTCCCGGGAGAGGGCTTGAAGTCGTGGTATCACCGGCACCAGAAGCATCATGATAATGGATGCGGTAATGTAGGGATAGACGCCCATCGCGGCTATACTGAACTGCCTCATGGCGCCGCCGCTGAACATGTCCAGCATGCCGAGCAGGGCATTGCGTTCAAAAAGCGCCTGCAAAGCAGTCTGGTCCACTCCCGGTATGGGCACATGAGCGATAAAGCGGAAGATGACCAGGATACTCACCGTGATAACGATGCGGCGCCTCAGGTCCGGCAGACTGAAGGCGTCCATCATGGCCTGGACGAGGCGCGGCTTACTTGGCCTGGCCCGCATGGTCCACCTCCTCGACTTTACCGCCGGCAGCCTCTATCTTGGCTTTCGCAGCCGTGGAAAACTTGTTTGCCTTGACGGTAACCGCGTGACCGACCTCTCCATTGGCCAGAATTTTAACCGGATGCTTTAGCGTTTTAACCAGACCAGCAGCGTGAAGCTTTTCGAGCGTGAC
>JABMRL010000265.1 GCA_013202615.1 Dehalococcoidia bacterium | reverse complement strand
TTCAGCTAATTGCTTTAACTAAAGACAACGATAACTTCACCATTTTCATTACATTATTGTTACGTGCGTATATCTGAAAATGATTTTGTTATCCTCCACTGATATGAGGCAGAAATGAGATGGAGTCGTCAGCACCCAAAAGCCTGTCAAGAGACGCCTTTTCCTGATTAACAGTTACGAAGAGCATCTCTTCATCCAAATTCAGAGCTGGATACAGGTTCTTGACTAATGCAAGGATATCTTTTACCGTCATCTCTCCTGTTACAGGAATGTCCAGAGAATCTTTTTTGGTTACGGTGCGCTGCATACCGAAGAACTTAACCGAGACCATCATCTTCTGAGCCATATTATTTTGATTCCCAGTTACTATATCTTCCCGTCCCGGATTACATGCCGAATTCCTGCAGTAACTGGTGTGCCTGTTCGTCCATAAGTCCGAACTTCTCTACTGTTTCACGTTTTGGTATTCCATCGGATGAGAAGCCTTTTTCTTCGTAGACTATATCGCAGAGCTGCTGATAAGCCTCAATCCTTTTCTTAATAAGCAGTTCATGTTTCTTTTCCGGGATGGCCGGGACTTCACTATCACTGACCTGTTCCCGTAACCACCCGTCATAATATTCAGCCCGTGATTCATATTCATTGAGATAAACCGGCCCCATTGCTCTCAACGGTATCTGGTCGCTAACCCGCGTACCCTTTCCATGGCGTAAATTAATCAACTTCTGAAGTATGTAAAGTCTCTCCGAATCGTCTAAAATATCCTTCTGTGTCTTGTTACTCCCCGTCGTCGCATTGAGATAGTCAATATAATAGGCGAGTGTTGGCAGGTTTTTTGCCGGCTCATCGGTACTGGCTGCCTCCGGATTTCGTACGTCTATCCAGGGCAGTTTGCACAGTCCGGTGGCATTGAACCATGTGCGAATCAGAGGAAACCATTTAAGCGCATTAGCCTTGTCTTTCAAGGTGGGCAATTCTTTGTGAACCTGGTCAATGAATATCAGCCATGACTCATCATGCTGTGGTCCTTTGAGAGCAAACCCGTAACCACCCTGCTGGGCAAGCGACTCTTTGGTAACGTACATGGAGAACTCAAGGCCCTTGACCTCCATAGCGAATTTATTAAGCTCAGCCAGGGCACCATCATGGGAGATACCGTTTCGAGCAGCATACTTTTCGGCAACCCATTTCTTGCCTCTGGCAATACCCTGTCCGGCAATTTTGCCGAAACCTTTAGCATCGGCAATTTCATGCAATAACCTGTCAACAGCACCCACATTACCGAAGGTCAGTTCATAACCTATATCATCAGCAGTGAGAAATCCGCGTTCAAAGCACTCCATAAAGAACGCCGTTGTCGTGCCTGTAGAGATGGTATCGAGGCCATATTCATCGCAGTACCAGTTGTATTCCAGGACAAAATGGGGGTCGAAAATACCCATGCAAGAGACTGCGCCAACAGTTTCATACTCGGGACCATCAATGTCAACCCTTTGCCCGGCGTATGGCCCACGTGTCAATTCCACATCTTCGGAGCTCTTGGAGCATGCCAGATTACACCCATAGTAACAACCGTCTGGCATATCTTTTGTAAAATACCTGTCAAGAAAGACGCTGGCAAAGAGATTGGGGGACTCAGAGCCTTGACCGTACTGATAGTTGTTGATAGGAAAAAGGTGGAATTTATTCATGTACTCCGACAGGATGGTAGTACCCCATGCGGAGAGATGAAGCTGTTTGGGGTCAGCCTGAGAAATGACCTCCCTCAACCGGGCACCCGCCCGGCGCACATCTTCTTTATTTACAGCATTGTTCCCATTTGCTTTGGACAGACTGGACCGCACGACAATACCCCGTAGCCCCTTGGTTCTCATAACGGTTCCCGTACCACCTCTGCCCGCTTGCTTGGCACGGATGCGATTTCGCTTTCTGTCGAAGAACAGGCTATTTATAATGCCGAACCTAGCGTTGCAGGCACCCTTGCCCGCGGTTACCGCAGCAAGTGAGTCACTGTACTCACCGTTGTTTATATCTTCCAGTAGCTTTTTACCAAAGGAAAGCGAACCCTCATCGATTTCTTTATCGTATACAGGCGCAGCCATAATACTGACAGTTCTTTGGTCGCCATCGATTATAACGACTGAATCTGAGTTAGCTATTCCGGTAACGGCAAGGGCATCAAAACCGGCAAGTTTCAAAAGGGGACCGAAATGACCACCGACGTTTGAATCAACGAATGTATCTGTAAGCGGCGAAATGGTGCCAATTATAAACTTACCTGTTCCCGGAAAACCAGGTTCGTTGCCGAGCGGACCGCTGGCCATGGCAAGGATATTTTCAGGGCTGTCGTAGCGGGTTTCACCGCTTGTGCCATCCCATATCAGTTTCAGGGTGTAGCCCCGGCCGCCGATGTATTTGTTTTTGAAATCGGGCGTCAGGTCTCTTATCGTTAATTCTAATTTACTCAGATCAATTTCGAGTATCCGGTCCGTGTATCCACCCGTAACCCGGGCTGGTTCGTATCTAATTTGTTCCAATATATCCATGCTCACTCCGCTTCGTATTTACTCAGTTTATTGAAGGAGATAACTTTTTACTATAATGCATTGAATGCTGATATTCAAATGAAAGAGAAGGTCTCGGGATTGCCAGCACCTAGGAAACCGCCCGTTTAACAAACCGTCCGACTGTGTGATTTGACAACTATGAAAATTGGTATTAATATTCGTCAATGCATTGGATGAGGTATTAACATGAATCCTCAATACCGTGTAAAGCAGCAAGTAGTTATAAAACCGCCTGGTTACCAGCCCCCAGATCCGCGGGGTCCGACCTTAGATAAATATGCGGGACAGGTCGGCACGATTGTTAATTACTACTGGATAAGTACGCATCTTGGCGGGACTTTTTATACTTACATGGTGAAAATTGAATCAACCGGTAACGAAATCGTGGTACACGAAGATGAAATAAAAGAGCTCTGGGGCTTGCCTGCAAAAGGTATAAAGTAGTTACCTGTGAAATTCCATCCCCAAATGATTTGTAAATTCATGTTCAGCTAAATGATGGCTAATATGGAATCGAAATCTAAAGACAGCGGATTAGAAGAGCTACTGCGACTATCGAAGGAAATTTCCAAGGTCGATAAAGAGCGAACTAAGGCGGACCGAGAACGTGCCGAGCGTAGACAAAAGGTAAATGAGCTACAGCAGAGCTTGATTGAACTAAAAGCTTCGGTAGCTTTACAACAGTTGAAGTCAATAGCTACTCCTGAGATTATTAACGAGGTAAGCTCACTTAAACATAAGCAGAAGACCGATGGGCTGCGAAAGTTAATACTTAATTTGTCAGCTGAATTAGAAAGCTGGATCGACAACATGCCCGATTCAAAACCGGATACGGGCTCGATCAGGCACTCAGTTAAGACGTTAGCCATACTTATTGAGCTTTTATTTTCCATCGAATGATTAAATAACGCCCCAGCAGGATTTGCTATTGTATCGCCCTGCACCTGAACGTCTATAATAATGCTGAGATGGAAGCGACCTGGAAGCCCATAGTAGCCGGTATTCTGAACATCACGCTGGGTATGCTAAACCTGTTTGGCATGTTCATGATAATAGGACTCATGGTTGCCTTTGGCGGTGGTATTCTGACCATAGTTCGCATTGCTGAATTCATGCCTTTATGGATGTCCGGGATGGCGCAGGGAATACTGATAATTCTGGCTATTGTATTGGCAGTATCAAGTTCGTTACCCTTAATTGGTGGAATTTATGCAATTCAAAGAAAGGCATGGGGTCTGGCACTGGCTGGTTCCATAGTTGCCATATTGCCGGCAGTACCACTGGGTATTACATCCACCATACTGGTAGCGCTATCCAGGAATGAATTCGAAAAATACGAACGGTTTTAAGTCCTCTGACTCAGCCGCCTTAAAAGCAGGCTCTATTATCTGCAATGCCCCATTAGACAAACATTCGAATATATTGTTCAAGCAATTACAGCGTGAGCCACTTTCTGCCCAAGTTCCCTGCACTTTGCCAAATCATCCGGCTTCGGCTGCCATTTAGCCCGAACACCCTCGGCTACTATCTGGATTTTACAGATATCCAGGTGCTTTTCGATTATCTCTACTGCCTCGCCGCTCCAACCATAAGAGCCAAATGCAGCGCCTATTTTATTTTTAAACTTCAAACCTCTGAGGTCTTCAAGTACAGGGCTTATAGTCGGTAAAGGGCCCTGGTTAAAAGTAGGCGAGCCAACGATAATCGCTTTTGCCTTAAACACCTCTGCGATTACATCGTTCCGGTCAGAAACACTCATATGAAACAGTTTGCATGGTACGCCCTCGGCGGCCAGGCCCTGGCCGATTGCTTCAGCCATGTGCCGGGTTCCTTCCCACATGGTATCGTAGAGAACCACCGCGCTTTTCTCAGATTCCTGCGTGGCCCATTGCTGATACCTCTTTACTATCTGAAGAGGGTCTTTCCGCCAGATAACGCCGTGACTGGGTGCTATCACGTCCACGGGCAGGTTGAGCGACAGTACCTCCTCAATCTTTTTCAGAACCGGGCCGCTGAACGGCGTGAGTATGTTTGCATAGTACTTAAGAGCTTCTTCATACAGTTCTTCCTGATTCACCTGGTCATTGAACCTGAAAATCGTGGCGTAATGCTGACCAAATGCATCGTTCGTCATAAAAATATTCTTGCCAGTCAGGTAGGTGAACATACTATCGGGCCAGTGAAGCATAGGAGCTTCGACAAAAGCTAAGTCATTTTTCCCGATGTTAATCTTGTCCCCCGTCTTAACCGCCTTGAAGTTCCACGGCTGGTGAAAATGCCCTTCAACACTCTCTTTACCACGTTGTGACACGACGACGGTGGCGTTGGGCGCATATTTCAGTACAGTCGGCAGACTACCCGAGTGGTCAGCTTCAGCATGGTTGGCAACAACGATATCAATCTTCGCTGGGTCGACAACCTCACTGATGTTCCGGATAAGCTGGGCTCTAAAGGGGTCCCACACCGTATCCACCAGAACAATTTTTTCATCTACTATAAGGTAAGCGTTATATGAGGACCCCCGGTGGGTGGATAATTCGTGGCCGTGAAATTGCCTGATAGCCCAGTCCACGACGCCAACCCAGTAGACGCCTTGTGTCAGTTCCACCACCATAAAAATACCTCCTATTTCGTCTCGTACGGTTTAGTGTATTATACCCTATTCCACTTTCTCGAATTGGTCTTTTGCTGCCCCGCATACTGGACATACCCAGTCATCGGGCAATTTCTCAAAAGGTGTACCCGGCGGTATTCCTCCATCCTGGTCTCCGAGTTCAGGGTCATAAATCCATCCGCATAACGAGCACTTGTACTTGTCCATCCTGGACATTGCCTCCTTTGTATTCTCAATATAGCTTGGCGCTGTCCTCGGGGTAGTGCCTCGCTTGACCTTCTGATAATAACCGTAAGTCAGGCAGGTCTTTTCGTTGAGGATATCAGCATCGATAATCTCACCGACAAAAATGGTGTGAGTGCCGACATCCATTTCCTGACGGGTTCTTGTAGATTATATGTCGCCTGAGTTTTGTTATATGTTAAACCCGGGTCTATATTACCAGAAAGGAGTTTGCATGGTGGGTAAAGGAACTTCTATCACTGTCGTCACGTCTTTATCAAGCGCAGTTCTCATCGCACCTTTAAGTTCCTCGGGACTCGTCAGTTTAACCCCTTCGGCGCCGAAGGCCCTGGCTATGCTAGCGAAATCCGGGTTTTTCAGTTGAGTACCAATAATCCTGCTTTCAAATCTGAGATGCTGGTCACGGAGTGAGGCTCCATAGGCATTATCCACGAAGACGATGGCCACAATATTTATTTTCTCCTGTACTGCGGTGGCAAGGTCTGATAGGCAATACATAAATCCACCGTCACCGCAGAGTGATACAACTCGCTTGTCTGGATTACCTATTTTGGCGCCAAGGGCCGTAGGGAAAGCGTAACCCAGAGTAGCAAAGTACGAACTATTAAGGTATGTGCGGGGCTTCAACACAGGGTAGGAAAGATGCCCCCAGTATGGAACGTTGCTGACCCCTGGAATTAAAATGTCATCTGCCTTTAACTCTTCACGGATTGCACGAACCAGAGACAATTGAAGGGGTGCCACATCCTCCAACTGCTTCCTGGCTTTACCTTGAATCTCGGCCACCTCTTCCGCTTTCCAGATGCTTTCACTTTTTTCCGGCAGAGCCTCGAGTAGAAGCCCGAGTGCATTACGAGCATCGCTCACGATTCCCAGATGGGTGGCGTGATTTCGCCCTATCTCAGCCGAATCCACATTTATATGTATTAGTTTCTGGTCCTCTCTGAATGATATGGGAGCTTTGGG
>JABMRL010000264.1 GCA_013202615.1 Dehalococcoidia bacterium | reverse complement strand
CGGATGATATTCTGGGTAAGTCTCAGTGGCATACTTTCCTTAGTTGCCTGAAGCTCTTCGACCAGAAGTTCTGCGGAAACAATAATGGCGGTAAGCAGCGTTTTCAGCTCGTGGACGGTGGCATCGCCAAAGCCGATTTTTTTACTTACCTCACTGTTTATCTGTTCGCGGTCTTCCATAGCTACCGTCGTCGGTAAATCTAATTATACCGCCATGGTCACAGGCTATCAATCAGTTTCTTTGCTCATTGCCTTGGCAACGAGTTTTAACGTGTTGAGGATGCCAATGACCGCCCGCTGAATCTCAACCGGCTCTTCGGCTAATATCTTGGCGACATACGGGTCCAGGCGTGGGCTGCCGTACGTTGCAATTCTCTCTTCGGCTACTCCGGAAGTGTGTGGCGACAGGAAACCGGCGAGGGTGAAGAGCTCATCCTCGTCAAAGCCCAGCGGCCGGGCAATTCTACGCAGGATGTGAGCCGAAGGAAAGCGCTCGCCTCTTTCAATACGTCCCAGATGGGATGAAGATACGTCCGAGGTAGCGGCGAGTTCTTGCAGGGTCAGCGGAATGGTGATTCTCTGCTGCTTTATTATTCTACCGAGATCATTATTTACCCGTGGCATGTCTGCACTCCTCGATTATCCATATTTTAATTCGCCAAATGGCAAATGTCAATATAGCTGAATTAGAGCCATTTGTCCATATCCTTTCATACTTATTCTATACTGGCGAGATTAAAATGTCATTAAAATAATGATTAAATTTCATTAAAATTCGCCGGTGGAGATTATCGCCTTTTCTTGACATCTGTCTAAATTACTTACTAAAATGTGATGGTGCTGTGGTGTGGATATTTGAACATGGTCACCTTCTTTAAATAGTTGGGTAAATATAATATACTCTTGTTTCGGAAGGAGGCTGATGTTATTTGGCCCAGGTAATGGCGGGCGATAACGAGAGCTTTGAGAGTCTGCTCAAAAGGTTCACCCGCCGTGTCCAGCAGACCGGCATTTTGTCCGAAGTGCGCCGTCGGGAGCACTATGAGAAGCCAAGCGTCAAACGCAAGCATAAAAGAGCGGTCAGTAGACGCAGTGTCGCCAGAGCAACGAGAAGATAGAAGATAGTCCGTTGATGGGAGCAATATGGGAGAAGCAAATCTGAAGCAGAAGCTGTCTGATGACCTCAAACAGGCAATGAGAAGCGGCGATACCCTGAAGCGAAACGCCATCAGGATGCTGATGGCGGCAATTAAGAACGCTGAAATTGCCCGGCAAGCCAAGCTGGAGGATAGCGATATCCTCGGCGTTATCGCCAAGGAGGTCAGGCAGCGACGCGAGAGCATAGAAGCCTTCAAACAGGGAAACCGTCAGGACCTTGTTGATAAAGAAGAGGCGGAACTGGCTATACTTCAGGGATACTTGCCGCAGCAGCTGACGCGGGATGAGATTGTTGAAGCCGTTCGAAAGGTGATAGCGGAAGTGGAAGCCACGGGTCCCGGTGATAAGGGAAAGGTAATGCCCAGGCTTATGGCACAGCTTAAGGGTCGGGCGGATGGTCGCGAAATCAACGAGGTAGTCAGCGAATTACTCAGTGCATGAAACAGGTGAAGGAAAGCGAGCATTTTGATGTTCAGGAGGGGCGTATGCCCCTCTTTTTAATCTCCAGGCAGCGGGGTAAAAATTAAATGCACAGTTTGGAAGTCCGTCTGAAGGGCCATCTGCCTGATGCCCGGGGGCAGGGTCTGGTCAAAGATATTCAGGACCTTGGCATTGCCACCGTATCAGATGTACGCGTCGTGGATATCTACTGGCTGGATGCTGAACTCAGCCCGGAAACCCTGGACATGCTCGGGCGAAACTTGCTTGCCGACCCCGTTACACAGATTTACAGTTACCGACAGGGTACACCGGCCGGGCCGGTTGATGAGTCCGGATATCATACTGTTGAGGTCGCCTATAACGCCGGCGTTACCGACCCTGTTGAGGACAGCGTCCTGAAGGCGATTCGTGACCTGAAAGTGGAAGGGGTCAACACGGTCAGGACTTCGAAACGGTATCTTATCGAAGGGCAGTTAACCGATGAACAACTGGAGATTATTTGCAGCCGGCTGCTGGTGAATCCAATTATACAGCACGTCGTGGAACGGGAACAGATGAGCTTCCCGGAGAATCCAAAGTACCATTTCAGGCTGGAAACCGTCGATATCCTGACATCTGACCGGGCCGTGCTGCAAAAGCAGTTCGGGTTCACGGCTGATGAGTTTCAAGCCATTGTTGATTATTACCGGAAGCAGGGCCGTAACCCGACCGATGTTGAGCTTGAGACACTGGCCCAGACGTGGTCGGAGCACTGCGTCCACAAGACATTCAGGGGCAGATTCACGCTCGGTGGCCGGGTGGTGGATAACCTGCTGAAGAGCACCGTGATGAAGGCGACTCGTGAGCTCAACCGGCCCTGGTGCCTTTCCGTTTTCGTGGATAACGCCGGCGTGATTGATTTTGACGGCCAGTGGGCGCTCTGTTTCAAGGTGGAAACGCACAACCACCCCTCGGCGGTGGAGCCGTACGGAGGCGCTGCCACCGGAATTGGCGGTGTCATCCGTGACCCACTGGGCACCGGACTGGGGGCCAAACCGATAGCCAACACCGATGTCTTCTGTTTTGGCCCTCCTGATTTGCCCTATGATAGATTACCTCAGGGCGTGCTGCATCCCCGCCGCATGTTCAAGGGGGTGCGGTCCGGGGTGGCTGACTACGCCAACCGGCTCGGCATACCCACGCTCAACGGTGCCGTTCTCTTTGACGAGCGCTACGTGGCCAACCCGCTGGTGTACTGCGGCACGCTGGGCTTGCTGCCCGTGGAAATCGCCCGTCTCGGCAAACAGAAACCGGGCGATAAGGTGGTACTCATTGGTGGCCGGACGGGAAGGGACGGTGTTCACGGGGTTACCTTCGCCTCGGAGCAGCTCACCGAGGTGTCAACGGCCACTTCCTCAAGCTCGGTGCAAATCGGCAATCCCATTGTGGAAAAGAAGATGATAGATGTCCTCCTTCAGGCCCGCGACCGCGGCCTGTATGTGAGGATAACCGATTGCGGCGGCGGGGGCCTTTCCTCGGCGGTGGGGGAGATGGCGGAGGAAACCGGCGTCCGTGTCGACCTGGAAAAGGTGCCGCTGAAGTACGCCGGGCTCTCTTATGCGGAGATATGGATTTCGGAATCTCAGGAGAGAATGATTCTGGCCGTGCCACCGGAGCAAACCGGTGAGCTGCTGGCGCTCTTTGTCGGTGAAGACGTGGAGGCGAGCGTTATCGGTGAGTTCACCGATGACCGCCGGCTGAGACTTTTCTACGGTGGGGAAACGGTCTGCGACCTGGAAATGGAGTTTCTGCATGGCGGTATCCCGCAGTTGAGAAGAGAGGCGGTCTGGGAGCCACCCCACCACCCCGAACCCGATTTCGCGGAACCGTCTGACCTTGGCGAGTCACTGTTGAGGATACTGGGTTCGTGGAACGTATGCAGCAAGGAGTGGGTCGTCCGCCAGTATGACCACGAGGTGCAGGGAAGCAGCGTCCTCAAGCCGCTGGTGGGGAAGCATAATGACGGGCCCGGTGATGCGGCCATTATTCAGCCGGTACCCGGCTCACCGAAGGGTGTAATCATCGCCAACGGCATCAATCCCGGCTATGCCGATGTCGACCCTTACTGGATGGCAGCCTCGGTGATTGATGAAGCCCTGCGGCAGATAATTGCCGTGGGTGGCAACCTGAACCGTGTGGCACTGCTGGACAACTTCTGCTGGGGCGATGTAAATCGACCCGATATGCTGGGGGCGCTCATCCGCACCGCACAGGCCTGCTACGATATGTCCGTTGTCTACGGGACGCCGTTTATTTCAGGCAAGGACAGCCTGAACAATGAATTTGAGCATGAAGGGAAGACCATATCCATCCCGCATACACTGCTCGTCTCGGCCATCGGGGTTATGGACGATGTGAGCCGGGCAATATCAATGGACTTCAAGAAGGCCGGCGATTTTATCTACATCGCGGGCAGCACCCGGTGTGAGCTCGGCGGCTCGGAATACCTGAAGACAAGAGGCTTGGTCGGCAACAGCGTACCGAAGGTCGAGCCGCAGCAGAGCAAAAATCTGATGGAGAGGCTGAGCACAGCCACCGGGAAGGGGCTGGTCAGGGCATGCCACGACTGCAGCGAGGGGGGTATCGGCGTGGCGGTGGCGGAGATGGCCTTCGCCGGTGGACTGGGGGCGAGCATAAGCCTGAAAGAGGTGCCGTTGGGTGAGCCGATAGACCGCGACGACTTCATCCTCTTTTCAGAGTCGAACAGCCGGTTCATCGTCGAGGTGTCGCCGGATAATAAAGACAGGTTTGAGAAAGAAATGGCAGGCTGCCCCCTGGCTATGATTGGCCGGGTAAGCAGTGAAACAAGGCTTGAGGTTCACGGTCGGAAAGGCGCCAGCGTTGTCTCCATATCCATAGATGAATTAAAGGAGGCCTGGCAGAAGCCGCTCAGGTGGTGATGGATGGTTAAGACAATCGTGCTGCGGGCTCCGGGAACGAACTGCGATGCTGAGACCGTCTTCGCCTTTGAGCAGGCTGGTTCAGAGGTGGACCTGGTCCATGTCAACCGAATCATCAGCCATGAACGGAAGCTTGCCGACTACCAGATACTGGTCATTCCCGGCGGTTTCACCTACGGCGATGACATCGCTGCCGGTAAAGTGCTGGCCAACGAGCTGCGGCTCAAGCTGGGGGAGGACATCAGGCGTTTCTTCGAGGCCGGCGGGCTCATTCTGGGCATCTGCAATGGCTTTCAGGTGCTGGTCAAAGCCGGGTTTTTACCCGACCCGCGCAGTGATGGCCATTTACAGGTAACGCTGGCGGCCAATGATTCGGGCAAATTCGAGTGCCGCTGGGTGAATCTGGCGGTAAATAAAGAGAGCCCGTGCGTCTTTACGAACGGAATGGAGAGCATGTATGTCCCGGTGGCGCACGGCGAGGGTAAGTTTGTGGCCGCTCCGGAGATTCTACCGGATATAAACGTCGTCGTTCGTTACACTGATGAGCAGGGCGATGCCGGGGCTGGTTATCCCCACAACCCCAATGGCTCCGTGGGCAATATTGCCGGCATCTGTGATTCTTCGGGACGTATCTTTGCCCTGATGCCCCACCCCGAGCGGCACATAAGGGGCACCCAGCACCCGCAGTGGACCAGGCTGGGCGCGAAGCAGTACGGTGATGGCTTTCCGATATTCCGGAATGCGGTCAGGTGGGTACAGCAGTCATAGCGGTGAACGGAACTTTTCACCCGCTTTTTCCTGCTGAATCGAACCCAGTTTCAGGTTACTTCACCACGCCGAGTGGTGCTACTGTCCTGCCGTAAACGCTGTTCAGTACCTGAGCCAGCGCGGCATATATCGCCGAAAGACCGCAGAAGATGCCCTCAATGCCGGCAATTCTGGTTACGACAACGCTGCCGGTGCCGTCTCCAATCGCCAGCAGGAAGAACAGTATGGTCAGTGAGGCGAAGACGACCTGGAGCGCCCGATTTAATTTCAGTGTCCCGATGAACATGACGCCGGTGAAGATGCCCCACATTACCAGATAGGCTACCATTGCCGGGGTTTCCGGCGCATTGCCCCATCCCATAGCCGGCATGATAATCAGGAACGCCAGCGTGAACCAGAAAAGTCCAAAAGAGCCGAAGGCAGTCAAGCCGAAAGTATTGTTCTTTTTGAATTCCATGATGGCGGCAATGACCTGAGAGATACCCCCGTAAAATATACCCATGGCTAGTATCATGGTGCCGAGAGAATAGAGCCCGGCATTGTGCAGATTCAGGAGAACCGTGGTCATCCCGAAACCCATCAGGCCAAGAGGTGCCGGGTTGGCGGTGGTGTCCTGGATTTTTATCAGGGTTTCCATGAGTGGTGACTTGTCTTGTGCCAAAATTCGCTACTCCTTTCTATTCCTGTGCCAGATTGCGCGCACGTTTAGACACAGCTAATGATGGTGAGAACATAAAAAAGGGAGAACCAGATTTATGGTTTATCCCGTGTGCTTAGGTAACATATTACCATATTCAGCCGATTTCTGGCAAATTTTCTATTCTGGTGCCTTGTTGGGTCCGGTATCTATTACCGCCCAGGGCAATCTCTGGCTCTCACCCCACTCCTGGTGAGCGTAAAAGTCAGTATCCAGCTGGCATTCAGCCACTGCCTTTCGCCAGCCGGCGAGCGAGCTCTCCTCGATATCATTCAGTACCCGGGCGACGCTCGTATCGCCGCGTGCGAGCACCGCCTGAACCTG
>JABMRL010000045.1 GCA_013202615.1 Dehalococcoidia bacterium | reverse complement strand
TTGAAATTCGACCCGATGCAGGGGATGGATACCTTCATCGATACCACCGAGCTCAACCGGACGGTCGATACCATAAAGCTGGTCAGGGAAGCTGTCGGCGATGAGGTTGAACTGATGATAGATGTTCACGGCCGACTGAGCCCGGACAATGCCATCCGGCTGGCAAAGGCGGTGGAACCTTACCGCCCTTACTGGTGGGAGGAACCCATACCCACCGACGCCAGCCTGGACGACCTGGCCCTGGTCGCCCGGTCAATCAATATACCGGTGGTTGCCGGCGAACGCATCTACACCCGCTGGGGCTTCCGCGACCTTTTTGAGAAACGAGCGGCGGCGATTATAAATCCCGATATCTCCCACCAGGGCGGCATTTTGGAGACGAAAAAAATCGCCGATATGGCCCACGCTTACTACGTGAGCGTCAACCCGCACGACGCCAGCGGCCCGGTGCTCACCGCCGCCAGCATACAGCTGGAAGCGGCCATCCCGAACTTCCTCATCCACGAATTTTTCTCCATTGACATTCCCTTCTATGAAGAGGTGCTCAGGGAAAAGTTCCCGGTAATTACGGAGAACAATTACATAGAGTTGCCAACCAAGCCCGGGCTGGGGATAGAGATTGACGAGGCAGCACTCAGCAAACGGCCCTACAAATATGTAGACCTAGGTGCCTTCTGGGCAACCCACGACGATTGGCGTGAGGCTACCGACCGCAAGTGAAAAGCCTGAAGCCTTGAATTTGGAACGATGAAACTTCAGACGCTCAAGATATGGTTCCTGGTCGCCATAACGCCCGTTTTTATGGCGATTATCACCCGCCTGGTCTGGGAGCTGGCGGTCAATTTCTCCACCAGCGGCCTGATTATGTCAACTTTGGTCATACCCGCACTTCTCGGTGTGTGTACCCTCCTCTTTTACCTCGTCCTCAAGCCGAACCTGAAAGTACTAAACAGCCTCCCCATCTGGATTGCCGGCGCGGTGATGACGACCGGCGGCGTGATTGGTGCCGTCATCCATTTCATACGCTTCCTTCCGTCACCAGAGTGCGGACTGCCCTGGAGCCTGGTTATCGCGCTGCTCTACTTTACCGCCTTGCTCAATGCCTACTTTATGCTGCTCTGGCATGTCTGGTCGCTCTGGAAAAAGAAACGCCGGAAAGGATAAATAATGGACCGGGAGAGATTCGAGTGGCTCGTAGCCAAAGCCATTGACGACCTGCCCGACGAGCTCCGCGAACGCATGGATAACATCGACGTCGTGGTGCAGGGCGAGCCGACGTCCCGCCAGCTGACCGACGCCGGCCTGAAGCGCAGCGAAACGCTGCTGGGGCTTTATGAGGGCGTGCCTCTGACCAGGCGAAGCCGCTCCTACGGCATGGTGCCGCCGGACAAAATAACCATCTTCCAGCACCCGATTGAGTCCAGATGCCGCAGCGAGACCCACATCCAGCAGGAAATACAGCGGGTGGTGATACATGAAATCGCGCACCACTTCGGCATCGGTGACGCCAGGCTGAGACAGCTGGAGAGAAGGCGAAAACGCCTTTAAGGTCTCGCCGCTAACTCTTTGACCATATATTCGCCCAGCGAGCGATACCCTGATTCGGCACGGTAGTACTCGCGGGCGCCGACCCCGCTCAGCACCAGCACCTGCTTCGCCTGAAACTCCTCTTCCGCGATTCGCTCCGCCTCCCGCAGGAGCGCCCGGCCTATGCCCTTATGCTGCGCGGCATCCAGTCGCTGTCCGGCCAGCGGCACCTCGGGGCCGAAGATATGCAGCTCCCTGATTATGGCCAGTCTGCCCTTATATTCCGGCTCCAGGACTACCGCCGGTTTATCCTGAATCCGCAGCCGCAGCAGGCCGAAAAGCGTTTCCGTTTCATCTTCGAAAGAGAGGAAAACCTCCCGGCCGCCGGACGCCTCATAGTCCAGCCGTTCCAGATGAGGTTCACCTATCTCCCAGCCATCCCGTGCCCGGTGCCCGTATTCACGACAGCGGATGCACTTGCACTCCAGACCACGCGCCTGCAAACGCTCTCTCAGCAGGCCCCGCAGGGAGTCTTTCAGGCCACCGGTTATAAACTGTGGTGGTATGTCGCGCAGCACCCGGGAAATCCTGACGTAGCCGGGCACTATCGCCTTTATATCCACCAGCAGATTGACCATGGTATCGAAATCATACGGCTGATAGCGCCCTTCCTGATGCCATTTCTCCAGCTCGGTCCCCTTCACGACCATCGTCGGGTACAGCTTCAGCCCGTCCGGCCGGAACCTGCCGTCATCAAATAGCTTCTGTGATAGCTCAAGGTCTGTCTCCGGAGTCGAGCCGGGCAGCCCGGGCATCCAGTGATAGTACACCTTGAAACCGTGTTCCTTGAGCAGAGAAGTAGCACGAACCACGTCCTCCACCTGATGTCCTCTCCGGACCAGACGGTAAATATCGTCGCTCAGTGTCTGTACGCCAAGCTCCACCCGCGTGGCGCCAAAATCGAGCATGCGCTCAATCTCTTCCTGGCGGCACCAGTCGGGCCTCGTCTCAATACACAATCCGGTGCAGCGATGCCCGGCGGTCTCATTGAGCTTCTTAGCCTCCTCCAGCGTCGCCGACTCCCGCTCATTCAGGGCGTCATAGCAGCCCTTGATGAACTCATACTGATATTCCAATGGCTGCGCCAGAAAAGTGCCGCCCATAATGATAAGCTCCACTTTATCAGTGGGATGGCCCATTTCCCCGAGCACGCGCAGCCTCACCGCCACCTGCTGATAGGGATTGTAATCGTACCGCCTGGCCCGGAGGACGGCCGGCGATTCAGGCGTATAGCTGCGCGGCGTATTGGCGAAAGTCGGGCAGTACAGGCACTGCCCCGGACACTTGATAGGCCGGGTCATCGCCGCCACCGGCGTCACCCCGGATATTGTCCTGGCGAGTTTTTTCATCGTTGCCCTGTTATAATATAGTATCAATTTCAGTTTATCAGATTTGCACTGATGGCAACAGTTAAGGACATATTCAACCAGATTGCGCCGAGCTGGTATAACTTCAGGCACCGGTCAATCTTCAAACGCGAACTGGAGGGGCTGGCAAAGCGGTGGGGAGCAGGCCGGCTGCTCAACCTGGGCTGCGCCCACGGCCCCGATTTCCTGCCCTTCAAACGTGCCTTTGAGCTTTACGGCGTGGACGTAGCCACGGAAATGCTCCGTTTTGCCCGGAAGTATTCGCAAAAATTCGACTTCGCGGTGCACCTGGCTGCTGCCGACGTCCGCTTCCTGCCTTATCCAGACAACACGTTTGACCACGCGATTTCGGTCGCCACGTATCACCACATCGAAGGTAAGGCGGATAAACTGGCAGCGCTGCAGGAACTGAAACGCGTGCTGAAACCCGGCGGCGAAGCCCTGATTACCGTCTGGAACCGCTGGCAGCCGAGGTTCTGGTTCAAAGGCAGGGAAGTTGCGGTGCCGTGGCGGACCAGAGAGAAGACCCTTTACCGGTATTACTACCTGTTCTCTTACTTTGAACTGGACAAGCTGGCCCGTGAAGTCGGCCTGCAGGTGCTCAGGGCTTTCCCGGAACATGGCTACCGTTTCCCGATAAAATATTTTTCCCGAAATATCTGCCTCCTGTTGAGAAAGACTTAAATAATACCCCAAAAAGGTGTAAGATAGAAATATGCTAGTTAAAATCAAATGTCCCGCCTGCCAGACCGAGGGCAGTATGTCGCTGGTCGAACCAAGCTATGAGGGCCCGTACAAGTGCTGGAAGTGCCGGGAACTCTTCACCATTACGCTGAAAAACAATAA
Organism: Dehalococcoidia bacterium; assembly: GCA_013202615.1. GTDB lineage: Bacteria > Chloroflexota > Dehalococcoidia > Dehalococcoidales > RBG-16-60-22 > E44-bin89. The sequence continues at coordinate 814 of JABMRL010000045.1, read as the reverse complement.
ACTCACATCGTGCGAACCCCTCAGCGAAGAGGAGTTTCAAAAGCAGCAGGAAATCAAGGCCCTCCAGGATAAGTTCAACCGGCAGTTCCCCGGGAGACAGGATACGGGCTAGTCCCCGGCCGTTTGCCAAATCATCCCCTCGGTAGCTATACTGTTGGTTACCGTTTCACGCCAGCTGGAGCACTTATCGCGGATAGACGCAGCGACGCAAATAGAGAAGGCTCCCGCCGATTGTCGGGCTAATTGCTAATAAGCTCTTTTTAAACGTTCAGGTCGCCTGAGTATTTAAATAAAAGGAGGACGCTATCATGGCAAGAGTAATTAACATGGTGGCCACCGAATGCCAGCCGGAGGTCGAAGAGAAATTCAACAAGTGGTACAACGAAGTTCACATCCCGCTGCTTTTCAAGTTCCAAGGGATGAAGAAGGTAACCAGGTATAAAATATTGAATAAAAGTGACGAAATCCCAACTTATATCTGCATCTACGAATTTGGTAATCCGTCCGAATTCCAGTCATATTCGGAGAGTAAAGAACTGGCTGACGCCAGGGCAGAAATGAAAGAGAGCTGGAAAGATGGCGGGTGGGAGATAACGTGGCGCGCGCCGTATGAGGAAATGAAGACCTGGGAAAGGTAAAATATCCACCGCGCTTATTAACTTTAAAGGCTTGTTTGCCCCGGAAAACACCAGAATGCTAGAATAAAGCTTGTCTAAGAGGTATGTGGGCCGCTAGCTCAACTGGCAGAGCAGCTGCCTCTTAATCAGCAGGTTACAGGTTCGATTCCTGTGCGGCTCACTTAAAATCGAAGCTA
>JABMRL010000009.1 GCA_013202615.1 Dehalococcoidia bacterium | reverse complement strand
GCGGTGATTCTGGTGGTGCCCTCCCAGTCAATGCGGCAGAATATCAAGCTGATAGCTGACCACATCGGTAAATCGACGCTCGTGGTCAGCGCTGCCAAGGGGCTGGAGATTGGCAGTGGCCTGCGTATGTCACAGGTAATTGCCGAGGAGATAAAAGACCGTTTTCATTCCAATATCTGTGTGGTATCAGGTCCCAACCTGGCCAGAGAGATTCTATGCGGCCGGCCGGCAGCTACAGTGGCTGCGGCCGAAAATGCCTCGGTGGCGAGGCAGGCGCAGCGAGTGCTCACTACGTCTAACCTCTGTGTTTTCACCAATACGGACGTCGTTGGTGTGGAGCTGGGTGGGGCACTCAAGAATATCATCGCCCTCGGCGCCGGTATTGCCGATGGGCTGGGCTATGGCGATAATGCCAAGGCCGCCTTCATGACGCGGGGCCTGACGGAGATTACAGCGCTTGGTGTTGCCATGGGGGCAAATCCGCTTACCTTCTCCGGGCTGGCCGGACTGGGCGATGTCATGGCCACCTGCACCAGCCCGTTAAGTCGCAACCACTACGTCGGTGTGGAACTGACCAAAGGTCGGCCGGTGACGGAGATATTGAGCAACATGAGTGGTGTTGCCGAGGGAGTGACTACCACGCTCGTTGCCCGCAACCTGGCGGATAAACTCGGCCTGGAAATGCCGATTACGGAAAGAATATACCAGGTTCTCTACGAAGACGCTGACCCGCGCGAGGTGGCGGCGGAGATGATGGGCGCGAACGTCAGGCACGAGTTGTCCGGAAGACGCTGGCGACTGTTCTCTTTATTCAAGCGTCATAAGCCACCGAAGAGCAGCCGGTAACCAGACCTTTATACGTAACTGACCCTGGCTCAGGAGCCGGGCTTTTTACCGTCCCTTTTCGCCGGGCTAAGATTATCGGAAAGTTCCTCAAAGAGCTTGCGCTGCTCTTTGGTCAGCGATTCCGGCGTCACCACCCGCAGCTTTACTAGCTGGTCGCCATGTCCGTGCCGTCGCAGGTGAGGAATGCCCTTGTTCTTCAGGTAGAACTCTCTTCCTGTCTGGCTCCCGGAAGGGATGGTGATTGTGTTATCGCCGTAAAGGGTGGGTATTTCAATCTCATCGCCGAGCGCCGCCTGCACGAAGTTCACTGGCAGCTCATAAATGATGTCGTCGCCATCCCTCACGAAAAGTTCATGCTCCAGCACACCGATGGTCACATAGAGGTCACCCGAGGAGCCGCCCCTCAAGCCCACATCTCCCTCACCGCTGAGGCGTATCTGGGTGCCATCCTGTATGCCGGCTGGAACCCTGACCGAAATTCGGCGCTTCTGTTTTTCCCGCCCCTTTCCCTTGCACTGTGGACACGGCTCGGATATGACCTGTCCCTCCCCCTGGCAGCGATTGCATGCGGTGGTGTTGATGAAGCTGCCGAAGAGGCTGCGCTGGACACGACGTACCTGGCCGGTGCCATTGCAGTCCGAGCAGCGAACGGGGTGACTGCCCGGTTTGGCGCCCGTACCGCGACAATCGGTGCATAGCTCGGTGCGTTTTACTTCGACTTCTGTATCGCAGCCGAAAGCGGCTTCTTCCAGCGAGACGGTTTCTTCGTAATGCAGGTCCGTGCCTCGCTGCGGGGCATTGCGGGTGGCGTGCGTCATGCCGCTGAAGAAAGTGTCAAAGATATCGCCAAAGCCGCCGAAGTCAAAGCCCTCAAAGCCACGGCCGAAAAAGCCGTTGCCATCAACGTGGCCGAACTGGTCATAGCGGGCGCGCTTATCGGGGTCGGAGAGCACCTCGAAGGCTTCGTTTATTTCCTTGAACTTCGCTTCCGCCCCGTCATCACGGTTGTGGTCGGGGTGGTGCTTAAAAGCGAGCCGACGGAACGCCTTTTTGACCTCTCCCGCCGCGGCGTCCCTCGGTATGCCCAGGACTTCGTAGTAGTCTCGTTTCTGCGCCATTTATAAAACCTGTTTCAAACCTTGTGCTTAAGAGCTAAAGCGCCGGTTAAAAAGGGAAAAATCAAGTTCTGGAAACCAATCCGTGCGCAGTACCTCTACTATGATACTAACAATCCCGCTATCAACTGTCAAGGAAAAAACGACAAAGGCCCATTGACTGGAATAGAACAAATGTGCTAAATTTTTGTTGCTTGATTTTTGAAATGGGCCGCAGGGCCGGAGTGAACAGATACAGGGCCATGGAAGCCGAGTATTCCATTGAAGAGCTTTACGGAGTTGAGCATGATTTACCGCCGGAATTCTGCCGTTACCGGGACGAAGGGTGTGACCTTGCTGCTTCATATCTCAACTGCCCCTTCCCGCAGTGCATCTATGAGCAACCCGGCGGGAGGCAGCACTGGCTGAAAATGATGAGGAACCGGGAAATAATAAGGCAATTTACCAAAGAAGGTAAGGAGATAAAAGAACTGGCCCTGATGTTCGGGATAAGTACCAGGACGGTGCAGCGGGCACTGGGCAAAACTCTGGCAAAAGGAGAACGGTCTGAAAATGAATGAAGCGCTTCCGGCACAGTTGACAAGATTGGAACTCGACCGCACCAGGGGTTACCAGGAGCTTATCGATTTCTATTATGGTCGGCAGTGGGCCGGCAGGGAGAGGAGAGGGGAAAGGCGCCTCATCTTCAACTACGCCAAGGTGTTCATTGATAAAATGACGTCATACCTGATGTCGGGCATTCACTTCGCCGTTGATGCCACGGAGGATTCAGAGGAAGCGAAAGACAGAGCCCGGCAGGTAGAAGAGGCTCTGTATGGGGTTTATGAGGAAAATAATCTGGAGCAGCTCGACCTGGAGACGGAGATTGATTGCGCCATACTCGGCGATGCCTGCTACAAGGTTATCTGGGATATGGCGGAGAAAAAGGTCAGGGTGACTGCCCCGGATATCCAGGGCATCTATGCCTGGTGGCTCGGAGACGATACCTCCAGAGTGTGGCGCGTGGCTTCCAGATATATACTATCGGCGGAAGAGACCGAGCTTCTTTATCAGACAAAGCCCAAGAACAAGACGGCTACTGTGGTGGAGATATGGACGGAGCAGGACTTTGCGCTGTACCTGGACAACGTGCCGATAGAGAAGAAGCCAAACCCGTACGGGTTCATTCCCTTCATTATTTACCCAAATCTGCGTGAGCCGAAAAAATTCTGGGGCGTGTCCGACCTGCCTCAGATTATGGAATCGCAGCGCGAGCTTAACCGGGCGATGAGCCAGCTATCACGGATACTGGAACTTTCCGGCAACCCGATCGCCGTTCTGGAGAATGTGGAAGAGTCAGAGGATATCGCCATCAGGCCCGGGGCGGTGTGGAATATACCGGAAGACGCCAAGGCCTACCTGCTCGACCTGCTACAGGGCGGTGGCGTTAACCTGCATATTAATTACATCGACCTGCTCTACCGCACCCTGCATGACATTTCGGAATCGCCCCGCTCCGCCTTCGGTGGTACGGAGAGAGACCTGTCCGGGGTAGCGCTTGAGATTGAGCTTAACCCGCTGATGCAGAAGGTGCGGCGGAAGCGAATCATCCGTAACGCGGTGTACAACCGCCGGAATGGGATGGTTCTCCGGCTGCTGGAAAAATACCGCGGTGCGGACTTCGGCAACAACCATCTGCGGGTGGTGTGGGGGCCGGTGCTGCCCCAGGACATAACCCGGCAGGTGAACAACGAACAGGTACTCGTCCAGAATGGCATTCATTCCCGAAGGCGTGCCATGGACGACCTGGGGGTGAGAGACCCTGACAGCGAGTTCAAGCGGTGGCTTGAAGAGCGTGAGACCATATTAACAATGAACCGACAGCTTAACGCCAGGCCGGTGAGAAACGAAAAGCGAGAGAGGGTTTTGGCGACTCATGCGGAAGGCGTTGAGGAATAACCAGCAGGAGGCATAAAGGTGGCTGATGAAGAAAAAGAAATGACAGATGAGTTTGCAGCGCTTCGGGAGGAGGTGGAGACGCTAGAAAGGGAAAAGGAAGCATTCAGTCGTGAGCTTGAGGCTAAAGAAGCCGCCACGGGCGAGCTTGAGGAGGTACTGGCGGCCAGGGATGCTGAGGTTGCCGGCCTGAAGCAGACCATCGTTGAGTCAGAAGGGAAACTGGCTCATGTAAATGATTTGCTATCCCGGGCGATGGCCAGCTACCGGGAACTGGTGGTGACGGCGAATCCGGAGATACCGCCCGAGCTCATAACCGGCGATTCGGTTGAATCAGTGGACGAATCCCTGCAGAGCGCCAGAGCCCTGGTCGAAAAAGTGAAACAGGGCATCGAAGAGGAAACTTCAAGGACCAGGGTGCCAGCCGGGGCGCCGCAGCGGGCACCGGTC
>JABMRL010000263.1 GCA_013202615.1 Dehalococcoidia bacterium | reverse complement strand
TTTGGCACGGTGAAAGCCGGTGCCATCCCCGTACCGCTGGACATCCGTTACAAGGTTGATGAGCTGGGCTTTGTCTGTGGCAGCTGTAAGCCGAAGATACTGGTGGCGGAAAGCGACCTGCTGGAACCTGTAGCGCCATTCCTTTTCCGATTTGAATCAATCCAGCACGTAATAGACCTGGACGCCAGGCATGAGGGAAAATTCCCCGGCTACGGGGAGATAATGGCGAACAGTTCCGAGGAGGAGGTGGATGTTGAGCTGGAACCGGATGACATCGGTGTTATTTCCTATACCAGTGGGCCGACGAACCAGCCCCGGGGTGTGGTGCTTACCCATCGGAGCCTGGTTTTTGAGGCGATTGTTTCCGGTGATGGGTTTCAGCAGACAGAAGAAGACAGGATGATGATGTTTGCGCTGCCCATGTACCACATGTTTGGGCTGGCTTCGGTAATGCTGGGCTCCATTCAGAAGGGGAGCACGGTGGTTATCGTGCCGGGTACAGGTCGGTCGATATCCAGCTTTCTGGAAACAATCGAGCGTGAAAAGGGAACCATGTATCTCGGGGTGCCCTACATCTACGCGCTGGCCATCAATGTTGCCGAGCGTGAAGGTTTGAGATATGACACCAGCTCGGTTCGGTTATGGGGCAGTGGCGGGGCCACGCTGACCCTTGAGATAATAGAGAAGTTCAAGCAGTACTACGGTGCCGATGTCCTTGATATCTGGGGACTTACCGAGTCGGTATCTCACATCACTCATCACCCGCCGGGCGACTCTAGGAAACCGGGTTCATCGGGAAAGGCCCTGCCTGGATGGGAAATACGGGCGACAGACGATAGGGGCGGTATGTTACCCCCCAATCAGACGGGAGAGTTAGTTGTCCGGGGGCCTGTCATGGAGGGCTACTACAATAACCCTCGGGATACCGCCCGGGAGATAAAAAACGGGTGGCTCCAGACTGGCGACCTGGGTTATGTTGATGAAGGCGGTTATCTTTATCTCACCGGCATGAAGAAGGACATGATTATCCTGAAGGGCCAGAATATCTGGCCGGGTGACATTGAAAAGGTGCTGTGCAGCTATTACAAGGTGGATAAGGCGGCCGTTGTGGGCATTCCCGACAGGCTGCGCGGTGAGATTGTGGGCGCGGTTGTCCAGCTAAAGAGCGGTTTTGATGCCACCGAGCAGGAGATACGGCATTTCTGCCAGAGCCGCATGGCAGACTATAAATTGCCGAAAAGGGTCTTTTTCACTCAATCGCTGCCGCAAACGACGGCAAGACAGATAAGCAAGAAAAAACCGGCAGACTACTTGCCAGATATACCTTCTCAGTAGCCTTGATGAATTGGGGCAACAGAGAATCCTGTCGGTTCTGCCGTGTCCTCAGATGTTATTGTCGTATCATAACCAGCAGCATCTTGAATTTATCTATTGCTTTCAGAGCATGGGGTTTATTGGCGGGCATGATTATTATTTCCCCTTTGCGTAACTGGTAGGACTGACCGGCGATGGCGATATCAGCTTCACCGTCTAAAAGGTAAACGAGGGCATCAAACGGTGCTGTATGCTCGCTCAATCCCTGCCCGACGGCAAATGCAAATAGCGTTAGCGTGCCGGTTTGCTGGTCGATTATAGTCCGGCTGACCACCGAGCCTTCCTGGTATTCGATGAGGTCAGCCATCTCCAGAACTCTCTCGGCGGGTATGCCGGCACCGGTTTCTTGATTACCCTGTGCCATAACGTTCCTCTCTCACTGCTGGTTTTCTTTATTCCCCCCATTCAATGCCATTTCGAGCCAGCCAGCAATATCCTCGGCAACCTCCTGCCAGCCCGGTTCCGAGAGAACCTTGTGCGCGTGGTCAGCATACTCGCGGTAAGTGGCCGCCCTTTGGTATCTTCGCGCGATTTTCCGCACTGTTGAGGCCGGCACGAGGCGGTCTTGAGCGCCGCCAATCACGAGGACAGGGCAGGTGACCTTGGAAACGTCGACCTCTGAGCCTCTATTACTGTCCAGAAACCAGAAGCCGATTTCAAACACTGCCCGCCCGGACTCAAATACAAGCTTCTCATACGTTTTTTTCCGTTCCTCGGCGGGGAGCCGGTTCATTGTTGAGTAGGCGGCTTCATTATAGGTCTGTCGGCATGGTTTGCGCCAGAAGCCTCGCCTTTTTATGCAGGAACAGACTCCCCGGAACGATGACAATTTCAGCACCAGCATACCTCTTGCTGGCGCCGGCGCCAGCAGAACCAGGGCTCTGGCCAGTCCCCGGCTGCCCAGAATCTGGGCCAGCAGCCCTCCCATGGAATGCCCCATAATGATGGGCGGGTGGTCGAGTTTCCTGATTTCTTTCTCCAGGTCGGCGGCGTAGTCGAGCAGGCTGGTGGTGCCGAGTTCGGGGTGGGGTTGTTCTTCAGGGTCGACATCATGGAAGCGCAGGGTCGGTGTGAAGCAGCTATACCCCTTGCCCTCGAAAAAATTACGGAATTCATCCCAGCACCAACCACCGTTCCACATGCCGTGAATCATAAAGATGCTATTGTTCATGGTGTTTGTACAGTCTGATTTTATTATAAACATCTCGCGCGTTATAATACAATTGTAAATTAGCTCGAGAGTTTATTTGTAATAAACTTGTAATAAAAGGGAAAAGGAGGCGCTATGTCAGTACAGGTCTATCATGGATGGGAATTTCCGGCGGCAAAAGTGGACCCCTCGACTGAACGATACCTGAAGCTCATTGCCTGCCCCGAGACGACGGGTTATGAAACGGCCACCGTGCTTTTCTCGCACATACCGGCGGGAAGCGGCACCGGTAAGCACACCCATCCGGACAGTGACGAGATTATGTACTTTATCGGGCGCGGCGAGTGCCTGATGGATGGCAAAGCGGTCAAGCTGGAAACGGACTCGGTCATCATCGCTCCCAAGGGTGTGGAGCATGAGTGCCGGAACACGAGCGAGACCGAAACGTTAAAGATATGCTGCGTGTACATCCCGCCGCTGAAGCTGAACGAGCTGTTGACCGGGCTGGCTCAGAGAACGAAGGAATATCTGGGCGGCAAATAAAAGAATAGACGACCTTTATATCCCTTTAAGCTTTGAGTGCTTCCGCCAGCCGCTCTAACCGCCTGGTCATCTCTAATGGTCGGGCGATATGTACTTGTGCATCTGCTGGTCTGTCTGCTATAATGGCTGGCGGCGACCGAGGAAGGCTGTATGGAGTTAACAGAGAAGGCAATCGTAGTCAATAATAAGGATAATGTAGCCACGGCTCTGGCCGACTTGGAGGCGGGAAGCAGCGTTGAGCTTGATGCTGGTGATAAACTGCTGACGGTGAAACTGACTTCAAAGGTCCCCTTTGGCCATAAGTTCAGTCTGGCATATATTGAGTCTGGCGCTCCGGTAGTCAAGTACGGTGAAGCCATCGGCGTGGCCACCACGGCCATCAATGCGGGCGATTACGTGCATGTGCATAACGTGGTGAGCACCAGGGGCAGTACCGGGGCTGAGGGAGGTGCGAAATAGGCTTTCTAGGCTATCCACGCCCGGACGGTTCCGTGGGCGTGCGTAACTATATCGGCGTTATCTCGACTGTGGGCTGTGCCAACGATGTGGCTCACTGGATTGCCCAGCAGATTAAAGGGACGGCGTCTTTCCTGCATCAGGCAGGCTGCGGTCAGTTACAGCCTGACCTTGAAATCGCCACCCGTACGCTTATCTCCCTTGGCCATAACCCTAACCTGGCCGGTGTCCTGCTGGTAAGTCTGGGCTGTGAAGGGGTCGATGTCGACCGGATAGAGCGGGAGATTGCCGCTACCGGCAGGCCGGTGAAGAAGGTGGTCATCCAGAAAGCCGGGGCAACGGTTGCCCTGAATGAAGGCTTGCTCATCGCTCAGGCGCTCGTCGGTGAAGCTTCTCAGATAAGACAGCAGGAATTTGACGATTCCCACCTCGTTATCGGGGTCAAGTGCGGCGGCTCGGATACCACCTCGGGACTGGCTTCAAACCCGGCGGTTGGCGCTACCTGCGATATTGTGCTGGATAACGGGGGCACGTGTGTCTTCGGCGAGACCACGGAGTTCCTGGGGGCCGAGCATATCCTGGCCCGGCGTGCCGTCAGCAAAGGCGTCGCCGATAAAATATTTAATATCGTTGATAACATGGAAAAGCGGGCGAGGGCGAGCGGGGGAGATATGCGCGGTGGCAACCCCAGTGCCGGCAATATCGCCGGCGGGCTGACCACGATTGAAGAGAAATCGCTCGGCGCCATTGTCAAGGGCGGTACCGGACCAATTCAGGACGTCTATCAATATGGCGAGCGCGTCCAGGGCAAAGGCCTGTTCATCGTCGACTCTCCGGGACGTGAGCCGGAGTTTCTCACCGCTCTGGCGGCGGCGGGCGTTCAGGTTGCCCTCTTCTCAACAGGTTTGGGCGTGCCGCAGGGCTTTCCTTTTCTTCCCGTAATCAAGGTGACGGGGAACCCGGTTACCTTCAAACGCCTTCCCGACCATATTGATATGCTCGTCGAGATGGCGGCGGTGAAAGGTTCTGGCCTGAAAGCAACCGGCCAGAGAATATATGAGGAAGTACTGGCGGTAGCCACCGGCAAACAGACCAAGGCGGAGATACTGGGCTATGGCAACTTCCCCGGCATCTATACGCTCGGCCCGATTGTGTGAGCACTACCGGAGCTTGGTCCTGGTAGTTTCCATGCCTTTTCTTTCCTTTTGCGGGTGAGCAGCGCTAGTGCTATAATGGGCTGAAATGAATCAGAAAAGGC
>JABMRL010000262.1 GCA_013202615.1 Dehalococcoidia bacterium | reverse complement strand
GTGCCACAGAAACATACCGCCCTTCCCGTAAGGGAAAGGTAAGGGTGAAATGGTGGGGTAAGCGCCCACCAGCGACCGGGAGACCGGTCGGCTGGGTAAACCCCATCCGGAGCAAGGCCGAATAGAGGGACAAAAGGTGCCCGGCCTGTCCCCGGGTTGGCCGCATGACCCTTTCGGAGACGGAAGGGCTAGATAGATGGTCACCGTCTTTCCCTTCGGGGAGGGATACAGAACTCGGCTTACAGGTTTACTTGGCCTTTGATTAATCGGCTGACAGCTTTGCAGGCGCAAAGCAAAGAGGCGGAGATATCTTCTCCGTGTTAAATCAGAGGCTCTAAGGTTTCTGTTAATAGGTATTGAACAATATCACCTGGAGAGAAACAGACCGATGTCAAACCATATGAAGTATGTCCTTATAGTTTTAACTTTCATTGCCATCATTGCGCTGTCCTTTGGTACCGGCTACAACCTGGGAAGGGCTCCCGTCGAGGGTGAAGGAGGGCTGGGGGTGGTGGAAGAGGCGTGGAATATCATCTTCCGGGACTATGTGGACCGGGACCGGCTTGAGCCGCAAGAACTCAGCAAAGGCGCCATCGAAGGCATGATTGAAGTCCTGGATGACCCTTACACCTCCTATCTCGATGCGGAAACGTACGAAATCGGTTTGAGCGGTCTTGAAGGGGAAATCGAAGGGATTGGCGCTCAGGTGGGGATACGGGAGGAGAGGCTCACCATTATCTCGCCCATTCCCGATTCACCGGCGGACCAGGCTGGTCTCAGGGTGGACGACATCGTTCTGGAGATAAACGGCGAGTCAACGGTTGATATGAGCATGATAGAAGCGGTGCTTAAAATCCGGGGCCCCAAAGGAACCACCGTCGCGCTGCTCATTCAGCATCGGGACGAGGCTGAATCGGTGTTAATTGAGATTGTACGCGCTACTATTGAACTGCCCAGCGTTACGGTGGAAATGATGGGAGACATTGCCCATCTCAGGATAACCCATTTCTCCAGACGCACTGCTGAGGAGATACAGGCAACCCTTGCCGAAATTGACAACGCGAATGCTGAAGGCATCATACTGGACATGCGCGGCAATCCGGGCGGCATACTGGAAACGGTTATAGAGGTCGCTTCATATTTCCTGAAAGATGGTGTGGTGGTGAAAGTGGTGGGCGGCAACGGTGAGGAACAATCCCTTGAAGTCGAACCCGGGGGAATGGTGAACGAGCTGCCCGTGGTGGTCCTGGTGAACGGTTACAGCGCCAGTGGCAGCGAGGTGCTGGCTGGAGCGTTGCAGGACCACGGGCGAGCGACCGTTGCCGGGAGCCAGACCTTTGGTAAGGGCAGCGTTAACGTCTCACGAAAGCTTCAGGACGGTGCCGGTCTTTACATAACCACGGCACACTGGCTCACGCCGAATGGCCGACTTATTGAGGGAAAAGGAATCAAGCCGGATATTGAGCTGGAACTGGAAGGTGAAGAGGCCATCCAGTGGGCAATTGATTTTCTTCGGAAACAGGAATAGCAGACAAAGGGGTGCCGGTATGGAAAGCAGCCCGGTTCCGATAGTGGTAAACCAGGCCACGCTATCCATTGTGCAGGGTGACATCACGAGGCAGGCGACCGATGCCATTGTTAATGCGGCCAATTCCGGCCTGATGGGTGGTGGTGGCGTGGATGGGGCCATTCACCGCGCCGGCGGCCCGGCCATCCTGGAAGAATGCAGGCAAATCGTGGCGCGGCAGGGACGACTGCCTGCAGGCAGGGCGGTGATAACCACCGGCGGTAACCTGACGGCAAAGCACGTTATCCACACCGTGGGCCCGGTCTGGCATGGCGGTAATAAAGGCGAGGCCAGGCTTCTGGAGAGTGCCTATCGGGAAAGCCTGAAACTTGCCGCCGAGAATAATTTAACCAGCATTTCCTTCCCCTCCATCAGCACCGGAGCCTACGGATACCCGGTCGCACAGGCTGCGGCAACCGCCCTCGGTACCGTGGTCGCGTTCTTACGTGATAAGGCAACCTCGCTCAGGGAAGTGGTCTTCGTGCTCTTCGACTCAAGAACCTATGAGGTGTATGCGGCGGCTCTCCGGGAAGCGGCGGGTGGATAGGTGAGAAGGCGGTTGACAAGTCATATCGAATAACCTACTATTATTATTCAATATGGAATGGTTGGTAAGCCTTTTCGTCCTGTTCGTCCTCCTGGCCAGCGTTTTTGCCGGCTTGAAAGAAGGCGCAGTAAAGCATTTTTTCAACCTCGTGGCGGTGCTCATCGCTATTTTCATCGCCGGCCTGGCCTATCATTTGATTGCCGGACTGCTCTCCTTCCTTCCCGGTGATAACTGGGAAGGCTTCTTCGGGTTCTTCATTACCTTCGGTATCGTCACTGCCATAATACACCTCGCTTTCTTTCTGCCGCGAAGAATTATTAACAAAATCTGGAAGCGGGGACTGCTGTACCGGTTGCTCGGCGGTGCGCTGAACGCGGTAAGTGCCAGCATCGGTCTTACAGTGCTTGCCCTGGTGCTGAATGCCTATCCCATTTTCGACTGGCTGGCGCGCTGGGTGGCCGGCTCCAGCATAATGTCTTCTCTGGTAAGTGCTTATGGCTTTGTCCAGGCACTGCTGACGCCGGAGTTTCAGGCTGCGGCTACGGTGGTTTCGGTAATATTATAGGTAAGGAGGTAGTATATGGCTGGTCAAACGTATCCGGTAACGCTCACCGGCGAGCTTACCGCCCCGCCAAGCCGTTGGAAGTGGCTCATCAAAATAATTCTGTTGATTCCACATATTATTGTTCTTCCATTCTTATGGGCGGCATTCATTGTCGTGTGGATAATCGCTCTCTTCGCCATTGCCTTTACCGGCCGGTTCCCCAGGGACCTGTTCGATTTCAACGTTGGCGTGCTGCGGTGGACGTGGCGGGTTGGCTTCTACAGCTATCAGGCGCTGGGGACTGACCAATACCCTCCCTTCACGCTGAAATCTGTCGACTATCCCGCCGATTTGCAGGTGGAGTATCCGGAGAAGCTGTCCAGGGGACTGGTCTGGGTAAAGTGGTGGCTGCTGGTCATACCGCAATACATGATTGTTGCCATCTTTCAAGGCTGTGGCTGGTGGAAAGAGAACCCACCTGGCCTAGTGTTTGTGCTGGCAATCATCGCCGGTTTTGTCCTGCTCTTTACCGGCAAGTACCCGGAAAGCATCTTCAAGCTGGTAATCGGCCTGAACCGCTGGTCATACCGGGTCTGTGCCTATGCGGCACTGATGACCGACGAGTATCCGCCCTTCCGTCTCTGGGACGATTAGTTAGTCAGATGGCTGGCACTCAGGACAGAAATAGGTGCCGCGGTTGCGTACCGGGATACGCTGAATCGGGCGGCCGCAGTCGGGGCAATTCTTGCCCCGACCGTGCGCCACCTTGAACTCGAAATGAGCGGTGCCGGTTTCCCCGCCGGGCCGGTAGTAGTTCACGATGCTGGCGCCCTTATTACGGATGGCAGCGCGCAGCGTCTGCTGAATGGCGCGATGAAGACGTTCGAGCTCTTCCAGTGTCAGGCTGCTGCCGGACCTTAAGGGGTTGATTTTAGCGGCAAACAGGGCTTCATCGGCGTACATATTGCCGATGCCGGCGATGACGGACTGGTCACAGAGGAGCGCCTTAACGGGCGCTTTCCGGTTTTTAAATCGCTGTGCCAGGACCTGCGGTGTAAACTCCGATTCCAGAGGCTCCGGCCCCAGTTTTCTGGTCACCATTTTCCAGTCACTGACCAGCCAGACTCCACCAAACTTCCTCGGGTCGCGAAAAAAGAGCCTTTTACCATCTTCCAGATGAAAAGCGGCGCGGGTGTATTTAGGCGGTTCTGTGGCGTCGCTCCCGAACAGCAGCGAGCCGCTCATCTTCAGGTGCATGACCAGCGCGTCAGCGCTGGACAGGTCCAGTACCAGGTATTTGCCGTGGCGGGAAAGACTGGTGATTTTCTGCCCGACCAGGCGGGAACGGAACTCCTCTACCGATGGTGTTTTGATGATACCTTCCCAGGGAAGGTCAATACCGGTGATTTTATGTCCCAGAATATGTGGGGCAAGCTCATTTTTTACCGTTTCCACCTCGGGCAGTTCGGGCATGTTATTCCATTCCCCCCCAGTTCTGGCCCTGCTTGGTGTCGACTTTCAGCGGTACGTTAAGCTGAATGGCCGAGGACATCACCTGGGGAACGAGCTCATTAATCGTCTTCATCTCTTCGTCAGGTACCTCAAGGACAAGCTCATCGTGTACCTGCAGCAGCATCTTGCTTTTCAACTGCTTTTTATTCATCTCGCGGTCCAGGTTAATCATAGCCACCTTGATGATGTCGGCCGAGGTACCCTGCACCGGCATGTTGATGGCCATGCGCTCGGCGGCTTCCCGCACCTGGCGATTGGGCGAGTCGATTTCCGGAATGAAGCGCCGTCTGCCCAGGATGGTCTGTACGCAGCCGTTTTCCCGGGCCTGCCTTTTCGTGGCTTCAAGGTATTCTTTCACCCTGGGATATTTGGCGAAGTAGGCGGCGATGAACCGGGCCGCTTCTTCCCGTGAGAGCTCGGTGGCTTGCTCCAGTCCGTACTCGCTCATGCCGTAGATGACGCCGAAGTTAACCGTCTTGGCCAGCCGGCGCATGTCAGAGGTGACTTCGGTCGCCTCCACGCTGAAAAGCTGCGCCGCCGTGGCGGCGTGGATGTCCTCGTTTCGGTTAAAAGCCTTGAGCAGGTGCGGGTCCTGGGACAGGTGTGCCAGCACCCGCAGGTCAATCTGCGAGTAATCGGCGCCCAGCAGGCAGGTACCTGCCGGAGCGACGAATGCCTTTCTTATTTCTTTCCCCAGTTCGCCGCGGATAGGGATGTTTTGCAGGTTAGGCTCACTGGAAGACAGCCGGCCGGTTATTGCCCGTGTCTGGTTGAAGCTGGTGTGCACCCGGCCCGTCCGGGTGTTTATCAGGGCCGGCAGGGCGTCAACGTAGGTTGACTTCAGCTTGGTCAACTGGCGGTAGTCCAGGATAAGCTCTATCACAGGATGAACCCCACGGAGCCCTTCCAATATTGAAGCCTCGGTAGAATAACCGCCCTTGGTCTTACGGCCTGTTGGCAGGTGCAACT
>JABMRL010000044.1 GCA_013202615.1 Dehalococcoidia bacterium | reverse complement strand
TGTTCATAGGCGTTAACCGTTTTATGCTCGGCACCATGGTAGGTGAAGACTCGTTTAATATCGGGCAACAGCCCAACCAGCTTCAGGTAGGCAATGAAGATGAGCAACCTTATGGACCCCTCTATCAGATGGAAGACCAGTGACGAGCTTATGTACGGATTGATAAGCCGGGTGAGGAAAAGTGGAATGACCATAAACAGGACAACGGCCAGCAGGACGGAGATTGAAATCATAAGCCATACCGCTTTCCCGGTGATTTCTTCTTCCTCTTCTTCCAGCGATACATTCGCCGAATAGAGAAGGCTGCTGATGCCCAGCACCATCGCTTCGATGAGAACGATGATTCCTCTGAGCAGTGGAACCTTTCGCATCCGCCCGGTATAGACTGGTGAAAGGGGTCGGCTGTTGGTGATTATCTCGCCATTCGGACGTCTCACGGCGGTGACTGCCGACTTCCGCCCCCGTATCATTACGCCCTCGATGACCGCCTGGCCTCCGTAATGGAACTTCGCTTTCATCAACATCCCCTGATAAAGAAAAAGGAGCGGTGCTGATATCCCGCTCCTCGCTTTTTCATCAGCATACTCTGTTTTAATCTTTCACATTGTAGCGCTTCTTGAAACGCTCCACTCTACCGGTGGCATCAAGCACGCGCCTCTCCCCGGTGTAGAACGGGTGGCACTGACTGCATACCTCGACCTTGAGTTCCTTTCTGGTAGAGCCAGTGGTGAAGGTATTGCCGCAAGAGCAGGTAACCTTGGCGTCGTTGAAATATTTAGGATGAATCTTGTCTTTCATAGCGGTTAGCTGGCGTAAACGCTGACCTTTCTCCTGTTATTTCTGGCCGGTTCATATTTGACCGTACCATCAATGAGGGCAAAAAGGGTGTGGTCACGACCCAGACCAACGTTGTTACCAGGGAATATACGCGTACCTCTCTGCCTGACCAGAATGGTCCCGGCGTTCACTATCTGCCCGGCGAACCGTTTCACACCGAGTTGCTTGGGCTGACTGTCCCGCCCGTTACGGCTGGAGCCGCCTCCCTTTTTATGTGCCATCCTTGGTGACTCCTTTTCTGCGGCGGGGTTTCTTCATCGGCTCTTCCGTAGCCATCCCCGGCCCGACTATCTTGTCTATAACCAGCCTGGTGTGAAGCTGTCGGTGCCCTGTCTTGATACTGTAACGGACTTTCGGTTTATATCTGAAGACAACAATCTTGTCGCCCTTTGCCTCTCCCTGAGAGGTGGCAATTACCTTGGCTCCTTCAACTGTTGGCGCGCCCAGTGTGACATTGTCACCATCGGCGATGCACAGGACTTTGTCCAGCTCCACGCTGCTGCCTTCAGTCGCGCTCAGTCGCTCCACTTCTATTGTCTGACCCGGAGACACCCTGTATTGTTTGCCTCCGGTTTCAACTATGGCGTAAATGGTGCACCTCCAAATTCAAAAACCAAATTATTATACCAGTTGCTCCGCTTGAGTGTCAAATACGGGAGCGCAGTTCATGCCAGAGATCGACGACTCTGTCTTTCAGTTCGTCAAGGGTGCAGTCAGTATAGATGACCACGTCTGCCTGGTTGATTCTATCTTCATCACTCAACTGGGCACTGATGCGGGCCAGTGATTCAGATTCAAGTGTGCCTTTCTGTTCCCTGAGCCGGCTGATTACGGTTGTTTGAGGGGCGCTGGTGACCCACACTTCATCGACCTTTGATTTCCATCCCGCCTCAAGCAGCAGCGGCGCTTCGATAACGACTATATCGGCGCCGGCTTTTTCATGCTCTTCAATCAGAGTTTCCGCTCGCTCCCGTATACGGGGATGCATTATATGGTTCAGCCGGGCTCTGGCATCAGGGTCGCGGAAAACTATCTTGGCCAGCTTCCGGCGGTCGATGGTTCCGTCAGTACTGATAATTCCCTGGCCAAAGACACCGACCACTTCCCGCCAGGCCTCGGTGCCGGGTTTGAAGACCTCATGTCCCACCTTATCGGCATCGATAACCGCCGCTCCCAGCTCGGCCAAAAACTTGGCCACTGTGCTTTTGCCGCTGCCAAAACCGCCGGTAAGACCGATAATCTTCATAACGGCACCGTATGCCAGAATCCAGACTAGTCTACTGTTCCCTCGGGTATTAGTCAAGCGGTAGTGGCGGTAAATGCTGGACAGGCCGCTTAACTTTCCGATATGATAAGAAACACCTGAAATACTTCGTCGTCGCCGGAATGATACTGATTCGAGGAGGGTAAAAATGCCCAGGGTTTTTGTTACCAGAACGGTGGCTCCCGAAGCTATTGAGCTGCTCTCAAAATATGCCGAGATTGATGCCTGGGAGCCAATAGAAAGTATATCACGCGAGGAATTCATCAGGCGTATCGCCGATGTTGACGGCATACTGCAGTGGGGAGGCGACCCGATAGATGGCCCGGCCATAGACACAGCTCCGAAGCTGAAAGTAATCGCCAACGTGAGCGCGGGCTATAACAACATAGATGTTGAGGCAGCTACACAGAGAGGTATAAAGGTCAGCAATACTCCCGGCGTGGTTACGGGCAGCACCGCCGACCTCGCCTTCACCCTCATGCTGGCCATATCCCGTCGCCTCGTCGAGATGACCGATATCGTTAAGAACGGTGAGTGGCGTGAATTCGGCCCGATGGAGATATTAGGCCATGACGTGCACGGTAAAACGCTGGGCATCATCGGCATGGGGCGGATTGGCGCTGCCGTGGCGCAGCGAGCCAGAGGCTTCGACATGAAGGTGCTGTACTATAACCGTCATCGCCGACCGGACGAAGCTGAATGTGGTGCCGAATACGTGGAAGATATCCCAACGCTCCTCAGCAGGTCCGACATAGTCAGTATACACGTGCCATTGGGCAAAGAGACCGGGCATTTAATCGGCGCCAGAGAGCTGTCTTGTATGAAGCCGACGGCGATACTCATCAATACTGCCAGAGGTGCGGTAATTGACCAGAAGGCACTCTATGAAGCATTGAAACAGAAGCAAATCCTGGCCGCCGCGCTGGACGTTACCGACCCGGAGCCGATGTCACCGGATGACCCGATGTTGAAGCTGGACAACGTGATTGTCATTCCGCATATCGGTACTCAGACCCTGGCCACATCAACAAATATGAGCATTATGGGGGCGCAAAACCTGATTGCCGGGCTTAAAGGCGAGCCCATGCCCAACTGCGTGAACTGCCATCTGCTTACACAATAGATATCATTTATGGGCTAGTATGAAGTTTCGTGTCCCGAAGAATCTCGCTTTTGAATCATCATACTCAATTCCCAGTTCATTTAACCAAAGTTCGAATCGTAGCCACTTCTTCATATAGTCCGCTCTCTTGGATTCAGGAATTACTTTGTAAGTACCCTTCAAACTGGTATTGAAAAACTTCTTCTCTATTATCTTAAACCTTATTCTTTCAAGCATTCTTAGCAAGTCTTCCTCTTTCACAAATGATTGGTAATACCTTTCAATTCCAAACCTGGCTATTGCCTGACCAATTGCTGTAATCAATTTCTCTTTACCATGGATAAAGTGACCCGCGTCGTAGTTGATAAGAAAATAACCGTCCTCTTTTAAACACGCGTTTGCCGAACTAAGGTAATCTAACCTTCTGTAGACGTGCTCTAAAACACTAAAAGAAACAACTATATCAAATTTCTCTCTTAACTTTTCATGAACATGATATCCAGGTGAGTTCACTACTCTCGCATTAAGGCCACTCAAATTTTGTTGTGCCTTGAGGCACGAATCCCTTGATGGTTCGACACCTACGTAGCTTATCTGAGGATATAATCTTAGAAAGTTAACGAAGTTGAGGGCTGTTCCACAACCAAGGTCTAGAATTTTGACCTCGCTACCTTTTTCTACAACATACCTTTCTATCCAGTTCAGACAGTACAACTTCGCTGTGTTTCCTGTCGATAATACACTCACGTTGTTACCTCTGCTACATGGAATAGATTATCTACCAGATTGAATTTGTGCTGGAATTATATCCTGTCGTCTTACATCGACAGTCGGGAATAAAGACTTTGCTTCTAGTCTCAATGGTGGGCGGTACAGGTCTTGAACCTGTGACCTCCTGCGTGTGAAGCAGGCGCTCTAACCACTGAGCTAACCGCCCGGACATCAGCTATTCTACCCGAAAACAGGGTCATTGTAAATCAGATATTTGCCCCCTTACCCAATTTTCATTCGGGCAAGGCACCACTCCGCCTGTACATATGCTATAATTACCAGCAAAGAAAGGTGATTTAAGCCTGGAAGAAAATGGCGAAAGCGGAGAAAGCAGTCATTATCGTCGGTATGCCGGCCTATAACGAGGAGAAATATGTCGGCAGCGTTGTCCTGCAGGCGCGCCAGTTCGCCGATGAAGTGGTGGTGGTTGATGATGGCAGCTCCGACCGCACCGCGCAGGTGGCCAGGCTGGCCGGCGCCACGGTTGTTCAGCACAGAGAAAACAGTGGCTACGGCGCCACCGTGCAGACTGTGCTTGCCGAAGCGAAGAAAAGAGACCCAAAGGTGCTGGTGCTGCTTGACGCCGATGGCCAGCACAACCCGGAAGAAATAACATTGCTGGTAAATGCCATCTCGGCTGGTTTCGATGTAGCCATCGGGTCTCGAAAGGCGAAAAGCGAGGACATTCCGGCCTACCGCAGGTTCGGGCAAAACGTAATTTCCTTTTTCACCCGCGTGCTTTCGCGGAGCACGCTGTCTGATACTGAGTCGGGGTTCAGGGCTTTTTCAAGCAAGGCAATAAGCGTACTTGAGCCGAAAGAGCGGGGAATGGCCA
>JABMRL010000261.1 GCA_013202615.1 Dehalococcoidia bacterium | reverse complement strand
GGTCCCGGGCTTTAGCCAGGACGCCGCCCTACCAACGTAAATATACAAAGTAAAGTAATTTATTGCTGTGCTGCCATGTACGTCTGAATCAATTGTCTGAGTGCGGCGTCGGACGCCGCAATGGCGGCCTGGGTGGTGGTCTGAACGCTGGAAAGGGTCAGCGTGTTTTTTATGATGGCGGTATTGTTGGTGTTTATCGCCTCCCGGTTGCTGGTGGCCAGGGCAATTACCTGCTCAATCAGTGCCCGGTTTTCATCCACCTTCTGAGACGTGGCGGCGTATTGCGGGTCCAGTGCGGCACACCCGCTGATTACCGTCAAAAACAGAGCTGTGGTTATCACGATGTTCCATATTAAAAGTGCCTTGTTCCTTTTCATATTTCACCTCCGCCTAAAAATAATATAATTATGTAAACTATTTCCCGAGCAGTTTATCGGCCATGTCCCTGGCGAAAGCCAGCGAAGTGGTGAATGCGGGCGATACAGGGTTCAATATGTGCAGGGAGTTGCTTTCGTTAATCACGATAAAATCCATGACCAGCTGCCGACTGGACCAGTGGATTAGCTGGGGACGCATACCGACATGGGTCGAATCGGTAATATCCTCCGGCTTCAGTTCCGGCAGCAGCTTTCTGGCGCCTTTGTAAACGACTCTCTTGAGGTATTTCCTGGGCTCCATTATGGCATTCAAACGGAAGACAGGGTCGGTGAACAGAAGCACGGCATCGCGCAGCAGGATGGAGGCTGACTCCCAATCAAAGCCGCTGAAAATGCCGTAGTTCTCCCGCCCGAACGCGGGCATGGCAGTCGGCCCGACCAGAATATCACCGTCAGCGCTTCTGGTAAAGTGGACTCCCAGGAAAGGCATTCTCAGGTCGGGAACGGGATAGATATTGCTTCTGACGAGGAACGACCGTTCACGGGCAAGTTGCTTGTAGGTTCCCTTGAAAGGCAACAGCTTGTATTCCTTTGCCAGCCCACACTGGTGAGCGATGCGGTCGGCATAAGCACCGGCAGCATTTATCAGTTTTTCAAATTTAATTGTTCCCCCGGAGGTCTGTGCCTGGTTATCTCCACCGAGGCGATTGAAGGTTGTCCCGTAATGGATGGTAACCTTACCTGACTCTATCAGCTCTGCTTCCAGCGCCTGCAGCACTTCCACCGGTTTGATTACCGCCGTGTCCGGCGAATGCAGGGCTTCTTCACTGTCCGCAGCGTAAGGTTCCAGTTCATGCAGTTTCTTATTATCGATAATAGAGGCGCGGGCGCCGCATAAATCAGCACGCCGCTTCAACTCATACAGTGCTTCCATTTCGACAGGTCCTGTTGCCAGGATAACTTTACCCGTCTCGTGCAGCGTCAGGTTCTTTTTCCGGCAGAACTCCTTCATCATGCGGTTGCCATCCACGCAGTACTTCGCTTTCATCGTGTCTGGCGTGTAGTACATTCCGGCATGAAGGACACCGCTGTTCCGTCCGCTGGCGTGCTGGCCGAGAACTCGCTCCTTTTCCAGAATCATGATATCCCCTGCTCCCCGCCTGGTTAGCTCGCGGGCAATAGTCAGCCCGATAATGCCAGCCCCCACAATCAAAATCTGACACTGTTTCTGTTCCATATCAGGGAAACCCCTTTTCCTTTCCGTATTATATATGCAAAAGCTCCGTCTGGGGAGCTTCATGCTGAAAGCGGTCTCGTGAACCTTAATGTATTTCTGGTGGGCTCGGCAGGATTCGAACCTGCGACCGAGCGGTTATGAGCCGCTTGCTCTGCCGCTGAGCTACGAGCCCACAGGGCAATCATTCCCCGACTATAATAGAATACCAATTCCTCTGTTCAAAAGGTAGCGTTTTATTCTGCTATTTCGCTGGAACACGAGCTATCGGTTCAATAGGTAAGCTCTTGGGTTTATGCACCGGCTCCCATATGCAGTGCAGCGGTGGGATGTCGATATAGTTAAAGCCGCCGGCTTTTTCCTTCGGGTCTCCAAAATGTCCGCTCTGGATGCTGGGGAATCCCTGTTCTGCCAGCAATCTGGTAACCTCATCGATGTCGTCACAGAGGAATTTCAGGTGATGCAGCCCTTCTCCATGCACATCTATCCAGTCCTGGTATACGGATTCACCCTCCTCGCACTGAACCAGTTCCAGCTCCAGGTCTTCCAGATAAGCGTGGCCCAGTCTCTCACGGCCCCACCCTGGCCTGCCCATATAGGTTCGGTCCCACAGTACATCATTACCCCAGGGACGAACCTCCCAGGGTCCGATGCCAAGAATCTGCAGGTAATTTTCCGCCGTTCTTATTGCGTCATTGACCACTATGCCAACCTGCTTTATTCCGCTGACCTTGATTTTGGCCGGGCTTTCCGCTTTCGGGTCTTCCGGATAGAAAGTTGACCCGGACGGCGGGCCGTCGCGCCGGCTGCGAGTGCTTATCTCCCAGAAACAACGCAATGGCTTGATATCGAAATAGGCAAATCGATAGTCTCCCGAGCCACCGCCAACTACCGTCGGGAACCCCATATCGTTCAGCAGCTTCTCCGTTTTCACCACGTCATCCGGCACAAACTTTAGATGATGCAACCCTTCGCCATGCACGTCTATCCAGTCCTGATAAACGGAAGGTCCATCGATGGTCTCGAACAGTTCCAGTTCAATCGGGCCGCACTGGGCTATAGCGCCGCGGTATCTGGCCTTGGCCGGCTTGCCATAGTATTGAAAGCCAGGGGCTCTCTCGGAGCCGAAATCAAATATCGCCCACGGCCCAATGCCCAGGATATTCCAGAAAGCTTCTATTGTCTTTTGCAGGTTTTTGACCACGATGCATACCTGCTGGATTTCATTAACCTTGATTCTGGCCGAGTTACCTTGTGTCATGGTTATGTTCCCCCTTTTCCAAGCGATAAATGGTGAAATATAAAACAGCGCTAGAGTTATTTTAAGTCGCTCGTTCGATAACTGTCAAGGCAAATGTCCTGCCGGATTGCCCCGCCGCAGTTTTTTCGCAACCTTGACGGACATTCCATCTCGTAGTAATCTAAAAAGAAAGTTTGTCCTGGATTTAGCTGAATTGCAAAAACAATTGCAAAAAGCGGTTATCCTTGCTGGCGGTGAAGGTACAAGACTGCGACCGCTCACCAATGGTATCCCCAAGCCCATGCTGCCGGTGCTCAACCATCCGTTTCTGGAACATACTATACACTACCTCAGTAAGTATGGCATTACGGAGATAATCCTGGCTTTGAGCTATCTACCTGACGTTGTCAAGGAGCATTTTGGCGATGGACGGCGACTGGGAGTGCAACTGCACTACGCTCTGGAAGACAGCCCGCTTGGCACTGCTGGAGCGGTGAAAAACGCCGAAGAGTATCTGGATAGCACGTTTGTTGTTCTCAACGGTGATATATTTACCGGGCTTGATATTGCAGCCATGTTTGCCTTCCATCGAAAGACAAAGGCTAAAGCGACCATCGCGCTTACACGGGTGGATAATCCGTGTGCTTTCGGGGTTGTGGAGACAGACAGTAACCACAGAATACGGCGGTTTGTGGAAAAACCCGCTCCCGGTGAAGCGACTACCAACTGGATAAACGCTGGTGTTTACATTCTGGAACCGGAAGTCCTGCAGCAGGTACCGGGAAATGTTCATTATATGTTTGAACGAGGGCTTTTCCCTCGCCTCCTCGAGCTCGGTGAGACCATGTGCGGCTATCAGTTCCAAGGGCAGTGGCTTGATATGGGGACTCCGGAGAAATACCTGAGATTGAACTGCGACTTGTTGCTATCTGATGATAAACCTGCTTTCATTGGCAGCCCGGGGGAAAACGGGCTGTATTGTGCTGGAGACGTTGTTATTCACCCATCGGCGCAGATTAATGGGCAGGTGGTGATTGCCGGCCGGAGCCGCATCGGCCCTCGGGTGCGCATAAAAGGGCCGGTGGTTATTGGTTCAGATTGTACTATCGGCGATGGTGCGGTTCTGGAGATGGCAGTGCTTTGGGACGGGGTTACCATTGGAGAAGGTTCGGTGCTCAAAAAATGCGTCGTTGGCAATGACG
>JABMRL010000043.1 GCA_013202615.1 Dehalococcoidia bacterium | reverse complement strand
GAACAGATTCAATTTTCAGATGACTGGGCATACCGCGGGTGAGCCAACAAGTCACCATTAGAGTATAGGGAATCATAAAAATAGGTGATTTACCGCTTTTCTTATGCCCAGGCTATTGATACTTGGCGATTTGCGTACTAAAATAGTGGCGGTATGTTTGTCTTAGATTGAAGAAAGAGAGGTATCTTCGCTATGAATAAAGTACACACCTTCCTGTCGCCAACCAAGGTCATCTTCGGCAATGACACTGCCGGTCTGGTGGGAAAGGAGACCGCGCAGTTCAACGCGAAAAAGGCGCTCGTTGTTACCGATAAAAGCCTGCTGGCGGCCGGGCTGCTGTCAGGCGTACAGGATTCGCTTAAAGCCCAGAAGATAGATTTCGATATTTACGACCAGGTCGAGGCAGAGCCACCGGCTCACAACGTTGATGATGGCGCTCGAATAGCCGTCGATTCCGGTGTAGACATCGTTATCGGTGTCGGCGGGGGCAGTTCGCTGGATGTTGCCAAGGGCATTGCCCTAATGGCCAAAAATAAGGGTAAAATACTGGACTACGCCGGGATAGACAAAGTGCCCCTGAGGGGGCTTCCCAGGATACTGCTACCAACCACGGCCGGCACCGGCAGTGAAGTCACCCGCACGCTTGTTGTCGCAGATAAAGTTGAAAACCTGAAAATGGCGGTTCACAGCAACTATGCTCTGGCGGATGTCGCCATTGTTGACCCCCTGCTCACGTTATCAATGCCACCCCACGTAACTGCCGACACCGGCGTGGATGCCCTGGTTCATGCCCTTGAAACCTACGTTTCGGTAAACGCGACGCCTTTTTCCGAAATTCTGGGCATTGAGGCAATCCGTCTGATTGCGGAAAACCTGCCCGCAGCTTATGCCAAGGGCGAAAATATCACCGCACGTTACAATATGTCGCTCGGGGCTACAGTCGCCGGCCTGGCATTCTGCAGCGGCGGAGTAGGCGCGATACACGGCTTATCCAATATACTGGGCATTAAATATCATATGTCACACGGAAGGTCCAATGCGGTCATGCTGCCGTACATAGTCGATTACAATAAAATCGGCAACCTGAAGAAATTCGCCCATATAGCTCGGGTTATGGGGGAAAACACGGAAGGGCTGACACCGTACCAGGCATCAGAAAAACTCGTGGCAGCCTTATTCAAACTGCTTGAAATCGTCGACATCCCGTGCCGACTGAGCGATTACGGCGCCACCGAAGCCGACATCCCGGAACTCACAGAAGGAGGCATGAAAATAAGTCGCCTCTTCGTGCCCAATCCCAGAAACATGACCGAAGAGGATGTTAAGAACATCTATACCAGGGCCCTGTGAAGTTTAACCTCCAGAGCTGCGCCGCGTTATTACAGACAGCTTATGCCACAGGGTATCCCTTCCTGGCATAGGCAGCCAGATTGCGGTCTCCAAGTAGAAACCTGGCACTCCCCTGTTTCCGCCTGAGCTGCCCGTTTTCGATGAGCACCTCACCGCGCTGCATGGAGAATACCGCAGCGCCCGTTACCTCTTTGCCTTCGAAGAGGGTGAAGTCGGCATTCCCGTGCATTCCATCCACGCTTATGGTATGCGGCACCGTTGGGTCAAAAACAACTATATCAGCATCGGAACCTTCCTGAAGGATGCCCTTTTTCGGATAGAGGCCGAATATCTTGGCCGGGTTTTCGCACATCGCCTGTACCAGTCGCGTCAGGGTGATGCGCCCGTCATTCACGCCATCGTGGTACACCACCTGAAGCATCGGCTCCACAGATGGAGCGCCAAATCGCGCTTCAAAGATGTTGTTCGGCCCTGGTCTGGCGCCCGGACCGGTGACGAAATCTGTGGAAGCGCCACCCCACTCTTTTTGCTCCGCTTTGACATCGCAGGAATCGCTGGCCACCGTATCGATGGCATGGCTGGCCAGGCCCCGCCAGATAGCCTCGTTGTCTTCCTTCTCCCTTAGCGGTGGACCTACTTTGCCCAGAGCTCCTCTCTCCAGCACGGCCTGGTTGGTCAGAGACAGATATTGCGGGCAGGTCTCACCGTATATACGCCGGCCCTCCTGCTTCATCTGCATCATTATCTCAGGCATTTCTCTGGCACTCAGATGCACGCAATAAAGAGGGCAGTCGGTGAGCAGCGCATAGGTGGCCGCCCGCTGCACCGCGTCCACCTCCAGGATATTGGGCTGCGACGGCATGAAATACTCCCGGGAAACTTTGCCCTCAGCCGTGAACTTTTCCACAAGGTAGTCTATAGCATAGCCGTTCTCGGCATGCACCATAGCCAGACCGCCCTCGGCCGCTGCCGCCGCCATAGCTGCCAGCATCTTGTCATCGGGCATCATCATGCCCCTTTTGGGGTACGTCATAAACACCTTGAAGGAAGGCACCCCCATCTTTATCAGCCTGGGAATTTCCGCCCTGACGTCATCTTCGGCCACGAACGTCCCGTGAATGGCGAAATCAAGATAGGATATCCTCTCCCCTTCCTCAATCATTTTCTTTATTACTTCTGAGGTCTTCCCGGATGTGCCCCACGCCGCCAGATTGCCGAAGAAGGGAATTATGGTGGTAACTCCACCATAGGCCGCCGCCAGGGAAAAGGTGTCCATTTTGTCGGCATAGACCGGATGGTTGTGGGCGTCAATGATGCCGGGAAACACATACTTTCCGGAAGCGTCAACCGTTTTCGGCGCTTCGAGATTTTCACCCACCTGCTGAATTATCCCGTCGCCCACCAGAACGTCCGCTCTGGTTATCCCCTGCCCGCTGACGACCAAACCCCCCTTCACCACGCAATCAGCCTTTGCCATCGGATTACCTCCTTTGAACTGCTAATAAAAGAATCGGGTAAGCGCAGTTTAGTGAGCCTCGCTTATTTTGTCAAGCACGGGCGAGTTACACAGCCCGGAAATGTATTGCAAAAATCGCCTCTACTGTGTAGAATTGCTGGCTATGGGCAGTCTGATGAACCTGACCGCCTTCTTGGTCGGCAACAGGATTGAATTCGAATTTTTGAAAAAGAAAACCACCCATCACGCCGCCGAGGCCGCCGAGGCCAGCGGCCTGTCTATTGGTGAAATTGTCAAGTCCATTGTTTTCATCGACCAGGATGACAGGCCCCTGCTGGCGGTAGTGCTTGCGGATACTGACGTAAGCCGCCACAAACTGGAACGCGGCTCCGGTTCGAAGTCAGTGCGACTGGCTTCCGATGTTGCCGCCAGGGCCGCCACCGGTTACCCCACCGGAGGCATCCCTCCAGTGGGCCACAGAAGGCGAATACCGGTCTACATTGACCGAAGAGTTATGCGCTGTGACTGCGTCTGGTGCGGCGGCGGCGCCAGGTCCAAGCTGGTAAAACTGAAGACGTCAGATATCGCCCGGTTGACCGCCGCCACCACCTGCGACCTCGCCAGCACGGAGCCGCCGTGACCCGCCGCCAAGGGTCAGCCCGTCAGCAAAATAACCGGTAGTATATCTTACGGAGCCGGCCAAGACATGGCTGATTACTCAAGACGCTTTTTTGACCTAAGAACCCACGCGGCAATCGCAAGGATTGCCACAAGCGTAGCGATAAAGGCTATCCCTATTGAACTGCCGAAAATATCCAGAAAGTAACCCGCATTACTGAACTGTGCTTGAGAAACCAGGATTCTATCATTATTGCCGACTATCCACCACTCCGGGCAGCGGTCGCAGCCGCTGATGGTTCTTAAGAGCAAACCCTCCTCCGCAAGCGGTACAATGGCCTCAACCAGATAGAATTTCCAGCCTTCGTCCGGGGATTCAATGGCGATTATATTGCCGCGCTGTATCTCGGAAGGTGAATGATACCTTGATAGCAGGGCATCGCCGTCATAGAGGTCTATCTCCGAGCTGGTACCGTGAACGCTGATAAGGCGATATCCGGATAAATATAAGCCGACGGCAAACCAGATAAATATGATGACCGCCGATATCAGGACAAGGGATGACCAGTATAATAGTTGCCGGCGGCTTTTCACCAT
Organism: Dehalococcoidia bacterium; assembly: GCA_013202615.1. GTDB lineage: Bacteria > Chloroflexota > Dehalococcoidia > Dehalococcoidales > RBG-16-60-22 > E44-bin89. Next base: position 3,974 of record JABMRL010000043.1, on the reverse strand, counting down.
AATAATCTCAAATATTACCGGGGCGAATCATGCGTGACGGTTGGCCATATGTTAATAACCTATCTGAACTGGTAGGAGCTTATGGAAATACCGCCGAGAATCGTCGACAGATTGGAATCAAGCACGATCTGCCCTGCTTCCGTTCGCGTATCAAATGTAGGCACGGTTACGGCGCCCTGGGTCCAGCTGTAGGTGCTGGAATACTCGCCCGGAGTGAGACCAATTGCGTCAAAGGGGAAAAAACCGACGCCGGTCTCCTTCAGGATTACGGAGACCTCGTTGTAGTAGCTGCCCGATACATTCTTGGTCGCCTGCGCCCCGAAGGTTAGCGTAATCGTCTCATCTGAACCAAGACTTATATCCCCGCCACCGAATTCGACGGTCCCCCACTCCAGCCGGTACCGGTCTACGCCGTTTATATTCACCGTGCTTTCCGTCCCCTGCGGGTCTGCCGTGGTCAGGTTGCTGGTAGGGCCGATGTATATAAACTCGGGCGGTAGAAAGTTGATAATCTTCTCAACGGACACGGTAGCCCCGTAGCGATTGGTGATGTGGACATCGTACGTGATATTGGTCGTCACGCCGGGAGCGATAATCTCCGGGTCAGGCTCGATGACAACTTCAATGGCGTTAACGTCATCCGAGCAAACTCCGGGATTGCTGGGGCTGCCCACGGAAATCGGCGCCTGTGGCCCGCTGACGGTATTCCAGGGTTTCAGCACCACCCAGTTGCAATGGACTTCATCATCTGTGAGCGAAGCCTGCATGCTGAAGGTTAGTTCTTTGACCTGCCGGACGTTGAAGTCCCTTATGCCGTTAAAGTAATTGGGATTGCCTGGGTCGGACGAGAAGTTGCCGGACGCCGGCCACTGCAGTATCCAGTTCTGTGCTTTGAAAATGTCCGGGTCGTCCACCGGGACCGGGGGACCGCCGTCTATACTTACCTTGCTGCTGCCTGTCACGTAATCGTCATCAACGAAGTCCCTGGGCAGAATGTCATAGATAACATCCAGCCCCTGCGTGTTATTATCGCTTAACTGTTCGAGTATAATGGTATATTCATAAGTGGTCGGTGGTCCGGCTTCGTGCGCGGAGGGCACGACGCTCTTGAGCGGCTGGATTACGTCATCTGTTGCCAGCGTCACTCCTCCCTCGCCGGGAACGGCCCGCATTATTATCGTGGCATTTACCGTGATGCCGCAGTTTTGAATAGATAAGTATCCCTCCTGCCCGTCCTCGGTGAAGCTTGAAGCCCAATCTTTATGAAGTAGTTTCCACATTATATACTCTGTGGCGCCATCCGCCGCATATATCTGTGTCGTCTGCCTGCTGACGGTATCGGTGCTCTTGAGCGTTGTCCCGGTAAGCCCCAGTAGCTGGACGACCATAATGGGCGCTATCGCCAGAAGCACCAGGACCAGGAGCAGTGCTTGCCCGGTCTCCTTTCCCCTCATTCTGCAACCTCCTCGGCACGTGTTAATACGTTGAACTCAACGGTCTTGTCAGTCTCCGGTGGCCCGGCCTCGGTCGAAGTGATGACCACGTTTATAACCCTGTCCTGCTGGGTAAAACCAAGGTACGTTATTTTTCTGCCCACGATTTCCGAGGCGCCATCATAGATACGCCAAAGGGTGGTTCCAGCCAGGCTGTAGCTGCTGGAATGTGATGAATAGTTCGAGGATTCGAACCCGGTATAATCAATCCAGCTGAAAGTGACCGAATTCTGCGGGGTGGGGTCTCCATCAGTTAAATTACTGGATTGAGTCATCACCAGGTCTTTCTGGATGGCCAGAGCGGCATTATTCGCGTCCATACCTGATATGACAGCGCTTCTTATCCGGCCGTTGCCCCACATCAGCTGGAAGTAGGCTGCAGACGCGGTAGTCAGAGCGGCACCGCCTATAACCAGAACTAGCAATATCTCAAGCAGTGTGAACCCTTTCTGTCTACTCATATCTTGGTGTCCTGAAGGTGCATATTCTCAGCACCGGTCTTCCTTCTCTCAGTACGGAGACCATTATCCTCTGTAATGTCTCGTTGCCGGTACAAGCCTGATACGTGGTATCATCATCGGTGCACTCGGTGCTGACCATGACGCTGTATTGCTTTGGAATGGTGATATTTTCACCCGCATTCGGATAGTTTGCCGCATAGGGAAGCTGCTTGATGGTTTCCATGTGAGAAGAAATCAGGGTCCTGGCGGTCACCTTCTCATCAAGAGTTCGCGCCGACCGGTAGCCGGTGTCCAGTGCCTGCAATACGGTAACACCTATGAAGCCAAGTATCCCGACAGCTACCAGAACCTCCAGCAGACTAAATCCTTTGGCTGAACCAAACAGACAATACCTTTTTTTAAAAATAAACCGTCTGTTCACTGGTTATTTAACCCAATAGCACATTACTAGTCTACTTTTATGAATTATACCACCTTCTTGGCCAGTATTATCATAAAGACGCCAATTTTCAGTTATTCAAAGCTGACCGGCAATTTAATATTATTATGTCTTGTGTGGTATACTACCCACGATAATCAGCCCTTTAGTGATATTATACATAAATTTTTATTCGAGGTGGCAGCTATGAGAGGTGCATTTTATCTGGGAAATAAGAGCTTCCGCGTTGACGATTCCCCACCCCTGCCGCCCAAGACCGGAGAGGTCAGAATAAATATCGCCTACGGCGGCATATGCGGCACGGATGTCCACATCTATATGGGGCATATGGACCACCGCATCAAGATGCCGCAGGTTATCGGCCACGAAATGTCCGGCACGGTTGCCGAAGTCGGGGAAGGCGTCACCGAATTCAAGGCCGGTGATAAAGTGATTGTCAGGCCGCTGATTCCCTGTGGCCGGTGCCCGGCCTGCGAAGCAGGTCACTACACCGTCTGCCATCAGATTAACGTGCTCGGCGTGGACACGCCGGGTTGTTTCCAGGGCAGCTGGACGGTGCCGGCGGAAACACTGCACCGCCTGCCGGATGATATCGACCTCAAGCTGGCAGCGGTGATTGAACCGGCGGCGGTGGGCGCACACGCCCTCCGTATTGGACAGGTTACCGGGGAAGATTATGTGGTCGTCATCGGCGCCGGACCTATCGGCATCATGGTAGCGCTGGAGTCCAAACTGAAAGGAGCCCGCGTCCTCATCTCTGAAATAAACCCGTTTCGCATCAACATTGCCCAGGAATTCGGTATGGAGGTGGTCAATCCAAAGGAGACCGACCTTCCAGCCTATGTATCGGAGAAAACCGGCGGCGCCGGTGCCGATGTTGTCTTCGAGGTAACCGGGCTGGCACCCGGGGCGGAGATGATGACCAGGCCAGCCCGGTCAAGAGGCCGGATTGTCATCGTCGGCATCTTTGCTGAGCCGGCACCGGTTGACCTGGGCCGGATAATGTGGCGGGAGCTGCAGGTCCGCGGCGTCAGACTGTATGATGCGGTGGACTTCGAGACTGCTATTCCACTGGTAGCGGCAAAGGCCGTTCCCTGGGAAAGATTGATTTCCGACGTGCGCCCACTGGAAAGGACACAGGAGACCTTTGAAGAGATTGAACGCGGGGCCAACTTTATGAAAGTACTGCTGGATTGCAGCGATTAGCCAAGGAGGAGTACAGAGAGTGATAATGAAAAACGCCACCAAGGCGAAGCTCAAGGCAGGTAAAACAGCCATCGGCATCCGACTGGATTTCACTTCCTCTACCATCGTGGAAAGCCTGGCCGGCCTTGGCCTCGATTTCGTCTACTTCGACCTTGAGCACGGGCCTTCCAGCGTGGAGTCATGCCAGGATATGTTCCGGGCGGCGGAGGTTGCCGGGCTGACTCCTCTGGTACGCGTGTCCAGCTATGACACCGGCTATGCAGACCGCCTTCTGGATTCCGGCGCCATGGGCATCATCTTTCCCCACTGCAACACCAAAAAGGACGCCGAAGCCGCCGTCAGAGCGGTTAAATACCCGCCGGAAGGTGAACGCGG
>JABMRL010000260.1 GCA_013202615.1 Dehalococcoidia bacterium | reverse complement strand
GGGTGTGACCGGGCGTGTGTGAAACTGCCATACGAATCTTCCCGAATTCAATGGTATCACCATCTTCGAGCATTATCTCCGGCGGCGGTGACAGTACATCGGCATCGGCGGCGTGAGCCGCCAGCGGGATTTTCAGTTCCTGGCGCAATTGTGTCATCGCTCCGATGTGGTCCACGTGGGAATGCGTGAGCAGAATATACCTGGGGGTGGTGTCCTTAAGGCGCTCTATGATTTTATCGGCTTTGGCAGGGGCATCTACGATTGCGCTCTCCCTTGTTTCCGGGCAGAGGAGAATATAGGCGTTCGTGCCGAAAGGTCCCAGTCGGAGTTGTTCAATCTGTAGACCGTTATTGCTGGCCGCAACCATCATTGTCGTCACCTCACTTTCCGGAAGTTATTATACCACCTGGCCTGAAGCATAGTCGAAGCCGTGATTAGAGAAGTCAATGGCGGCCGTTTCGTTGACGCGACGGGGTTCGCCGATTAAAATAGCACCGGGTGAGTGAATAAGGAGCATTCTATGGAACGAATATGGGCACCGTGGCGGATGCAGTTCATCAGGATGAAAAAGCCGGAAGGCTGCTTTCTCTGTGAAAACCCCGGACAGGACCGGGATGCGCGGAATTATATCCTTTACCGGGGCAGCGAAAATTTTGTCATAATGAACCGCTATCCCTATAGTCCCGGTCATATGATGGTGGCGCCTTACCGACACGCGGCTTCTCTTGAAGAGCTCACCGAAGAAGAGAGAAACGAACATTATAAGATTGTGACCCGGTGTGTTAAAATGCTGCGCGAGGAGGCCAACCCGGAAGGCTTCAATATCGGCATGAACCTGGGAAAAGCTTCCGGCGCGGGCATTGCGGGCCATATCCATACCCATATCGTGCCGCGCTGGCATGGGGACAATAATTTTATGTCGGTGCTGGCTGATACAAAAGTGGTGCCGGAGGCGCTGGCGGAGACCTACGAGAGGCTCAAAGGCAAGTTCTGATGAAATGTGTTGACATAACTATATACTGGTGCTAATCTGTTTTGAATGAGCGGGCAAATACTGAGAGAGCGAGAGGAACAGTCATGGGCCATATCAATGAACGAATAAAGGCGGAAGTAGAAAGCATCTCCCTTGTTGATACGCACGAACATATCATGCTGGAGGCGGAGCGCAATGAGTGTGCCGTAGACTTCAGCTACCTGTTTGCGCATTACAACTCCAGCGACCTGATATCGGCGGGATTGTCGCCGCGCATGATGGAAGCCATACGCTTCCCGATGCATCGCGTGAGAGTGGAAGGGTACAAACACCGCAAGGTGCGTCGCATAATCCCTGAGCCGGAAAAGGATAACATGTCCCTGGACGAGCGCTGGCAGGCGATGGAGCCTTTCTGGGAGATGATAAGAAATACGGCCTATGCCAAACAGACGCTGATAACCATCCGCGATGTATTCGGCGTTGATGATTTGAACCGGAATACCTACCGCCAGCTTTCCGAAGCAATTGCCAAATCCAGGGGGCCAGACTGGTACCGCCACGTCATGAAGGAAAAGGCGAATATCGCGGTCTCCATTGTTGACTGGCAGAGCACAGACCTGCAACCTGACCTCTTCGTCCCGGCCATGCGCCTCGACCATTTTATCAGCGCGCAGTCGAGAGCTGACCTCGTCGCCCTCGAAGGAGAGTCGGGAATGGCTATCCATTCGCTGGATGACCTGGCAAAGGCGATGCGCGCGACGCTGGAAGGGTACATCTCCAGGGGTGCCGTGGCAGTCAAGAGTGGTCTTGCCTATAACCGCATCCTGAAATACGATAAAGTATCCCGGTATGAGGCTGAGGTCGCTTTCAACCGTATCGCCGGCCATCTCGGCGAGGGGCTTGCCTGGCTTGAAGCCAAACCGCTCCAGGACTATATGATGCACCAGGTGATACGCGCGGCGATTGACACCGGGTTACCGGTGCAGGTGCATACCGGCCTGCAGGAAGGTAATGAAAACATTATCACCAATGCCAACCCCACCCACCTGGTCAACCTTTTTATTGAGTATAAAGAAGCCAGGTTCGACCTGTTTCACGGGGGGTATCCCTATGTCCACGAATGGGCTACCCTGGCTAAAAATTTTTCCAACGTAACGGCGGATATTACCTGGCTGCCCATTATCTCGCCGGGAATTGCCCGGCAACTGCTGCACGAACTTATCGAGACTGTTCCCGGCAATAAAATCATGGCTTTTGGCGGCGATTCAATGACAGTGGAGATGGCGTATGGGCACTCGGTTATGACGCGTCAGGTGGTGGCCCGTGTCCTCTCCGAAAAAATTGATGAGGGCTACCTGGGCGAAGACGAAGCCGTGGTGCTGGCGCGGAGGATGCTCAGGGACAACCCGGCGTCGCTCTACAAATTGGACATTGCAGAAAAAAGAGCATGAAAATTCTCATCATTGAGGACGACCGGGCAATTGTGGAAGCCATATCCCTGACACTTCAGCTGAACTGGCCCGATACGATTTTGCTGTCGACACATCTTGGAGAAGAAGGTATTGAGCTGTTCCAGTCTGAGAACCCGGATGCCATAATACTGGACCTCGGCCTTCCCGATATCAGCGGTTTTGAGGTGTTGAAAAGAATCCGTCTTTTTTCAGAAGTGCCAATCCTCAT
>JABMRL010000259.1 GCA_013202615.1 Dehalococcoidia bacterium | reverse complement strand
CTTGACTGGGACGAAGGGCCGGAGGTGGGAGGCGAATATGGCCCGTATTTCCAGTCGCAGCGACTTGACCTCTACCATGAAGCCGCGAAACGACTGGTAGCGCAGGGAGATGCCTACTATTGTTACTGCTCACCGGAGCGATTGACAGAGATGCGCGCCGAGCAGCAGAAGAGAAAGGCGTCGCTCGGTTATGACCGGCACTGCCGTGACCTGAATGAGGCTGAGCGCAAACAGAAAGAGGCCGAGGGTATCACACAGGTGGTGCGTTTCAAGATGCCCCTTGAGGGACAAACCAGCTTCAAGGACGTTATCTGGGGGGAGGTTACGGTGGAGAACAGCACCCTTGATGACTATGTTTTACTGAAGTCGGATGGCTATCCCACCTATCATCTGGCCAATGTCGTTGACGACCATTTGATGGAGATAAGCCACGTTTTGCGGGCAGAAGAATGGCTGCCCAGCGTGCCGCGCCACAAGCTGCTCTATAAAGCCTTGGGCTATGAGATGCCGCTGCTGGCACACCTGCCGATGATACTCGGGCCCGACCGGTCCAAGCTGAGTAAACGGCACGGCGCGGTGTCCATCACCGAATATAAAGAGCAGGGTTATCTCCCCGAAGCAATGGTAAATTTCCTGGCCCTGCTGGGCTGGTCGCTGGATGACAGGACGGATATCATCGCCAGGGATGAACTGGTGAAGTGCTTTTCGCTGGAGCGCATAAGCAAAACGGCGGCCATTTTCAATCAAGAGAAACTCGACTGGATGAACGGGGTTTTCCTGCGGGAGTTGAACCACGAAGAGTTGCTGCGAAAAATCATGCCGTTTTTAGAGAGCGGATTGCCCGAAGAGGTGAAACGACCTGTCTCCGAAGAATACGTGAGCCGGATTGTACCGCTGATTAGGGAGCGGATAAACAAGCTGGCAGAGGCAGCGACATATGCTGACTTCTTCTTTCTCGATGAACTGGAATATGACGCATCGTTGCTGCTGGACAAGAAGATGACCGCCGAAACTACGCTCAAGGTACTTAAAGCTGCCCAGGAGAAACTATCCTTGCTGGAGAGCTTTGACCATGATTCGCTGGAAAGTACGCTGCGGCCCCTGGCTGAAGAACTGGGGCTAAAGGCGGGGCAATTATTCAGCCCGCTTCGGGTAGCTACTACCGGTCGTATTGCCGCTCCTCCCCTCTTTGAGACGATGATGGTGCTGGGTAAAGAAAGATGTTTGAAGAGGATCGGGGTTGCGGTGGGAAAGATGGGGAATTACTTATGACCACGAACAATACTGAATCATACCATGATTTCATCCGGGACATTATCAATGATGACCTCCGGACAAATAAATACGATAGTCGGGTACATACCCGCTTTCCTCCGGAGCCGAACGGCTACCTGCACATCGGACACGCCAAGTCCATCTGCCTCAATTTCGGTATTGCTGCTGAATTCAACGGCCTCTGCAACCTGCGGTTCGATGATACCAATCCCGTCAAGGAAGAACAGGAATATATCGACTCAATCATTGAAGATGTTCGCTGGCTGGGATTTGACTGGCAGGACCGGCTGTTCTATGCCTCGGGCTACTTTGAGCAAATGTACCAGTATGCTGCGCAGCTGGTTGAAGCCGGTAAAGCTTACGTTGACGAACTGAGCGCCGGGGAAATCAGGGACTACCGTGGCACCTTAATTGACCCAGGCAAGCAAAGCCCGTACCGGGGACGTTCCGTCGAGGAAAACCTGGACCTGTTCCGGCGCATGCGGGCCGGCGAATTCCCGGACGGTTCGCGCGTGCTCCGGGCGAAAATCGACATGGCTTCCCGGAACCTGAATATGCGAGACCCGGTCATGTACCGTATCCTGCACGCCGAGCACCCCCGCACGGGCGATGAGTGGTGCATCTATCCGATGTACGACTGGGCGCACGGCCTTGAGGACTCTATCGAGGGGATTACACATTCCATCTGCACACTTGAATTTGAAGACCATCGTCCGCTGTACGACTGGTTTCTGGACGAACTGGATATCTATCATCCCCGGCAGATTGAGTTCGCCAGACTCAATCTCACCTATACCGTGATGAGCAAGCGCCGGCTTCTGGAGCTGGTGCAGGTAGGGCGCGTGAGTGGCTGGGACGACCCTCGGATGCCGACGATATCGGGTTTGCGCCGGCGTGGCTACACGCCGGAGTCCATCCGTGACTTTGCCCGGCGCATCGGGGTGGCAAAGACCGACAGCACGATTGATATTGCCTTGCTTGAGCACAGCCTCCGCGAGGACTTGAATAGGCGAGCGCAACGTGTTATGGGGGTGCTGCGCCCGCTGCGGGTGGTCATTGAGAACTATCCGGAAGACCAGGTGGAAGAAATGGACGCGGTGAATAACCCCGAGGACCCCGGCGCGGGGATGCGAAAGGTGCCCTTTTCGCGCGTGCTGTATATTGAACGAGAGGATTTTCGCGAAGACCCGCCAAATAAGTTCTTCCGTCTGGCACCGGGTCGTGAGGTGCGACTGAGGTACGCGTACTTTATCACCTGTGTGGGTGTGGTCAAAGATGAAAAAACTGGCGAGGTGGTTGAGCTCCGCTGCACTTATGACCCGGCCACGCG
>JABMRL010000258.1 GCA_013202615.1 Dehalococcoidia bacterium | reverse complement strand
GGTCATATATACCACTGCCATCGGCCTTCTTACCGCATCGGGCGTGATAAATAACATGATGCCAGCTTCGGTGACCGCCGGCACATCCAGCCTTTCGTAGCCCACCCCACCCCGGTGCGCAGAGATGAGCTGGTTATTTCCGGCAAGGCTCTGCTTTGTCCACAGCGGCCGGAAAGTGGCGACCATGTCAAAACCCTCTATCTGGTCCGGGGTTATCTCTTTCTTGAACTCAGGAATCATTTCATACTCGACGTTGGATACATCTTCGAACAATTTCAGTCCCGGTCCGGGTATCCATAGCTTCCCTTCTTCATCGAAGAAATCCCGGGTTATTCCGATTCTGGCTTTTCTTCCCAAGACAATCGTCCTCCTTTATGTAAACTGCTTCCCTTCTATGTCTCCTTGACCAACTGGCTTAACCCGAGTTCCTGCAGTTTTTTGGCACTTGGCTCGGTGGTGGTCAGGTCCCAGTCCATTGACTTCAGGTAATCTTTTATCATGGTGTCATCGTCAATGGTGACATTGGCTAAAGGTCCCTCTTTCAGCGGCGGTTTGCCTACCGCTCTCGGGTTCATGAAATACTTCAGCGGGTTCAATCCTTCGCGCAGGTTAAAGAGGTGACGCAGGGTGCCGATACGCTCGCCGATATCCAGGCAGCTGTCCAGGGTATATTCCTGGCCGGTGACTGCGGTCAGAAAATCGGGAATAAACTGTGTCGGGTAAGTTGCATAGGCAAACAGACAGATACCGGCAGAGTTGACTATGTGAAGCATATTGGTGGCTTTTTTCTGGACCTCTCCGGTGTTGGTGAAGTCATACTTTTCCTCTCTCGGGTCGGTGAGGAAATCAACACCCATAAGCCAGGAGCGTCCGCCCTGCGTGTGCCGCCCGGGTGTAGCGTCCATGCGATAAGTCACCGAAAGCGCAGGGATAAATCTCGGGTCGTGGGCCGGCAATTCCTGTCCCTGGGCATGAACTGCGTACTGTTCCGCCCCTTTGCCGATTTTCTCAGCGGCATGCTTGACGCCATCGGCCAGCAGCGCACCGATACCTTCACGCCTGGCTATTTTTTCCATCAGTGCCACGACGGCGTTACCATCGCCCCAGCGCAGTTCCATACCGGTGTCGGCTTTGGTCAGGATACCGTTTTCGTAGCACTCAATGGCGAAACCAACGGCAACCCCGGCGGAAATGGTATCGATACCATTAATATTGCAGATATCGTTGAAGCGGATGATCGACTCCAGGTCATCATTAAGGCATAGCGTTCCTGCCATGCACAACGTCTCGTATTCAGGCTTATGGGAAACCGCAGCCCGACCTGCCTTAGGCTTCATATGCCCGCCACAGCGGAGAGGACATTGCCAGCAGCCATATTTTCTCTCCTGCTCGGCAATCACCGCGTCGTCACTGATTCGCTTGGCATTGGGGAAATCTATCTCACCGGCGCCGGCCCAGTTCTTCACCGGTGAATCACCGCACATGGCACTTGTTTCGGTAAGTCCGGAGGTTCCATATTTAATTAAAGTTTCTCCCAGGCCTTTGACCTGTTTCATCCATGTGCGCCTGAGTTGCATGGCTTTATCTCCATCTGCCATGGGCACTTTCTGGTTGCCTTTAACCGCTATAGCCTTGAGTTTTTTCGAGCCCATAACGGCGCCTACTCCCGACCTGCCTGCAGCGCGCCCTTTCTCATTGATTATGGCGGCGAGAAGGCTTAATTGCTCGCCGGGCGGGCCAATGCAGGCGATGCTCGATTCTTTGCCATGGGCTTCCTTCAGAAGGTCTTCTGTTTTCAGGCAGTTTTTCCCCCATAGATTGCCGGCGTCTTTGAGCTCCGGTTTGCCGTTTTCGATATAGAGATAAACCGGTTTCTGGGAAGCACCGCTGAAGAAGACGCCGTCAAAACCGGCAAATTTTAGATGCGGCCCAAAATCACCGCCGCAGTTGGCGTCGCCCCAGGTACCGGTGAGAGGTGATTTGCAGACAACCACAAACCGGCCACTGCACATTGTCGGGGTGCCGGTCAGCGGGCCGGTCAGAAAGCCCAGCATGTTATCCGGGCCGAGGGGGTCAACCCGTGGTTTCATGCGCTCATACAGAATCTTCACCCCGATGCCATAGCCGCCCATGAAATCGCGGCAGAGCTCCTCCCCGAGCTCCTCCTCTTTGCAAACTCCGCTCGATAAATCGACAAAAAGCAGCTTTCCCATATAGCCTCTGGCCATGATTCTCTCCTTTAAAGAGTAGAATTTCTAAAAAGAATAATTCTATGGACTGGCTTTTGTCAAATTGCAGGCTTTGCAGAAAGAAAAAACGATTGCCTTGAAGCATGGTGGCGTTTTAAGGTAAAATTCAAAGCTGTGGAGAGGTGTCCGAGTGGTTGATTGTGCCGCTCTCGAAAAGCGGTCTCCGTGTTTAGCGGAGCGTGGGTTCGAATCCCTCCCTCTCCGTTTTAGAAATAAAATAATTGGCTTGACAAGCTGTTATATAGTGC
>JABMRL010000257.1 GCA_013202615.1 Dehalococcoidia bacterium | reverse complement strand
CTCGAGCTGCTCGTTGGTTTTGTTCAGGCGCTCATCTTTGGTGGGCTGACCCTGGTCTTTCTGACCCTGGCGGTGACCCACCATGGAGAAGAAGCGATTTGACATAAATATAATTATGCTCTGGGTAAATCGCTGAAGGAGGTTGAATATGGATCCAGTGACAATGAAAATGTTGGCCGTGGGTCTGACGGCCGGGCTGGGGTTGCTGGGGCCGGCGCTGGGAATCGGGCTTATCGGCTACTCGGCGCTCCAGGGAATAGCCCGTAACCCGGAGGCAAGCGGTCCGATAATGACCAACATGATTCTGGTGACTGCTTTCTGCGAGGCTATCGGTATTTACGCGCTGATTATCGCCATTATCCTGGTATTTATTGCGTAGGAGGACGATATGGAACATGATGGAATACCTTTGGCTATCGGGGTCGTCATTGCTGCCGCTGTGCTTGGGGCGTTGATTTTCACCGGGTTGGTGGTGGCGGCGGTTCTTTTCGCTTGACTGTGCCAAGTACATCTTTAGGACAGGAAAGGTAACGAGGAGGTAACTATGGAGGGACTGGCCGAGCTTGGCATAAATGTGCCCACGTTGCTGGCACAGGTGGTGAACGTGGTGATTTTGCTCGTGGTACTCTACTTTGTTGCCTACAAGCCGGTGATGAGGATGCTTGACGAGCGTTCTAAAAGAATCAAGGACAGCATGGAACAGGCGGATGCCATCAAGGAGCAGGCTGCCCGCAGCGAAGAAGAGGTTAAAAAGCAACTGGCGGCGGCCAGCAGGGAAGGGCGGGAACGCATTGACAAGTCGGTGAAAGCCGGCGAGGAAGTCAAAGAGAAGGCAAGGCAAGGTGCCAGGCAGGAAGCTGAAGCACTCATTACCCGGGCGCGCGACGAGATTAAACGCGAGCGGGACGAGGCCATCGGCGAGCTGCGAAAGGAAGTGGCTGACCTCACCATAATGGCGGCGGAGAAGGTCATTGACCGTTCTCTGGATAAGGAGGCGCATCGTGACCTCATTGAAAAGGTTCTGGAAGAGAGCGATGCTCTGAAAAAGCAGTAAACAATTTTAAGGAATGGACGTGGCGAGTAGAGCATCCTCGAAGCGATATGCACAGGCGGTCTTTGAAATCGCATCGGAGGCCGGCGAGATGGAGCGCTGGCAATCTGACCTGGAAAAGATGGTTCAAACCGTAAAAGACGAGGATATAAGAAGGTTTCTGGAAAGCCCCAAGATTCATTTTGAGGCAAAATCGAAACTGTTGTCCGAGCATGTGAAAGGGGTAAATCCGCTGGTTTTGAACCTGGTCCTTATGCTTATCAGTCGGGGCAGGCTTAATATTATTGGCGAAATTGCGGCTGAATATCAGCGGTTGTTGAGAAGCTCCCGTGGCGTGGAGCTGGCCGAGGTGACCACGGCGGTCCCGCTGTCTAAAGAGGATGAGCAAAAGCTGGCCAGACAGCTCGGGCGCATCGTGGAAAAAAAAGTTGAGATAAAAGCGGATATAAATCCCGGCATAATCGGCGGATTCGTTGCCCGGATTGGAGACAGGTTGCTGGACGGCAGCACCCGGAGCAAACTGGCAGCATTAAAGAAAGAACTGGCCGGTGCCGGGAGATAACCTTTTAAGGCTGATTTGAAAATACTGAGGAGGTTTGAGAATGGATAAGATAGAAGTCTTGAAGCGATGTCCCATTTTTCGTGAGCTGGACGAAGAGCAGTTGAAAATCGTCTCGGAAACGGCAACCACCGAGGTCTATGAGGTTGGGGAGAGCCTGGGCAGACAGGGCAGGACCCAGGAAAAGGCTTTCATCGTTGAAGACGGCCTCGTTGGCATATACCTGGAGCTGGGCCCGATGATGCATCGCCAGATTCAGGCGGCATCGAACTTTGAGCTGGTGTGCTGGTCGGCAATGCTGCCACCCTATCGCATGTACAGCACGGTAAAAGCAATCGAGACCACGAAGGTGCTGGCATTCAATGGTCGGGAACTCGCCCAGTTGTGCCAGACTCAGCCACTTATCGGGTGCAAGATGCACCGGGGCGTTGCGCAGACGGTAGCCAACAGGCTCCATAGTGCCTATACTCAATTGATGGGCGTGACGGCACAGGAGTAGCGAATACCGGATATTTTGTAGCTGGCAATAAGCAGCCAACTGACGAAGAAGAATAAACAGGACACAAGGTATTGTAGCTGTTAGGAACCAGATGGAGGAGTTTAGGAGTTAATGAGCGAAGTCAAAGGGATTACATCGATGATGGGGGAGAAAAGAAGCTTTAAACCCCCTGAGGAATATACCGAGTCGTCATGCTTCAAAAGTATGGATGAATACAAGAAGCTCTACCAGCGTTCCATTGAGGACCCGGAGGGGTTCTGGGGGGAAATGGCGGAGCAGCTCGACTGGTTTAAGAAGTGGGACAAGGTTGTAGAAACCGATTTTGCCGAAGGAAAACATCAGTGGTTTATCGGCGGCAAACTGAATGTGAGCTATAACTGCCTGGACCGACACGTAAGGACCTGGCGGCGGAATAAAGCGGCGCTCATCTGGGAAGGTGACATTGGTGATACCAAGGTGATGACCTACCAGCAGCTTTACCGTGATGTGTGCAGGTTCGCCAATGTGCTGCGGAAGCTGGGCGCGAAGAAGGGCGACCGTGTTTCAATTTATCTGCCGATGATACCGGAGTTGCCCGTTGCCATGCTGGCCTGCGCCCGCATCGGTGCCATTCACAGCGTCATCTTTGGCGGTTTCAGCGCGGAGGCCTTGCGCGACCGGATATTAGACTGCGGCTCGACAACGCTGATATGTGGTGATGGCTACTATCGCGGGGGTCGCGTTATACGCAGCAAGGATAACGCCGACCAGGCGCTTGAGTCGTGCCCCGATGTTAAGAACGTCATCGTGGTGAAGCGGGCCGATATCGGCGTACCCATGAAAGAGGGCCGCGACCAGTGGTGGCATGACCTTATGGCCAGCGTTGAGATAAAGCCCGTCTGCGATGTCGAGGTGCTGGATTCAGAAGACCCCCTTTTCATTCTTTACACCAGCGGCAGTACCGGCAAGCCGAAGGGCGTGATGCACACCCAGGCAGGCTACCTGCTGCACACGTATCAGACGTTCAAGTGGATATTTGATGTCAAGGAAGAGGACGTTTTCTGGTGCACGGAGGACATTGGCTGGGTGACCG
>JABMRL010000256.1 GCA_013202615.1 Dehalococcoidia bacterium | reverse complement strand
GGTCAGGGCACCACCGGCGATGAACTTGCTCTCGTAATACCAGTAGGGACGGTCCGAATACTCCTTGGGGTCGACGGCTCCCAGCGGCAGCAAATCGAGGGGTATGGGCACCACGCCGAGCTGGGCCAGCTTTTCGGCGATGCCCAGATTGGCACCCGAGTCCTGCGACATGTAAGAGCGGGAGAAAAGCACCACGCCGAGCTGGTCGCTCTCGCGGAGCTGCTTGAGCAATTTTTTACCCAGCGCCAGGCAATCGGCAGTGAACCTGCGCTGCGCCCTGATGCCGGCAAGGGCGGCTGCTTTCCCCTTTTTACGGCTGAAGCCCAGCTTTGCCGCTACGGCGGAAAGGTTCTTCACCGTTTCCTCATCGCCCTGGCTGAAATCGATGGTCGGCGCCAGCAGGCGCTCGCCGAGGTTGAGCACGTAACGCACGATGAATGGCGATGCCTGAATAAGCGGACAGGCATATTTCTGGTTCTCGTCGCCTTCCTTGTTGCCCAGGCGGAGGAAACAGGGGTAGAGGATATAATCAACGCTGTCATTGATGGCAGCGATGTGTCCGTGAAGCAGTTTGAGCGGGAAACAGCTGTCGCTATAGCTGAGCTCAACGGCCTGTTCCATGATTTCCTTGGTTGTCTTCGTTGATAGAGCGACTCTAACGCCGAGGTCATTCAGGAAACCAATCAAGAGCGGTGCATAGTCATAGGCCAGGAGCGCGCGTGGAATGCCCACAACAGGGCCTGTGCCCGCATCCTCTTTATAATCGCGAAAGAGCAATTTCTCGCGCTCATCAAAGTATGTCTTCTGGCGGGCGTGGCCTATGGCGCTGTCATAGCGGTCGCAGCGACTGCCATAGAACGTGGCTTTCTCATCGGGTAGCTGCATTCGGGTGATGGTGCAGTTGTTATCGCATCCCTGGCAGATAAAGGTGGAGAGGGCGCATTCATCCTTCACCACCTGGGCAAATCCCTTGAACCGGGACTTGCGGCCGCTCATTTCTTCCCTGGCGAGCAGAGCGGCGCCGATGGCGCCACTGACTTCGCGGTGTTCGGACACGGTCAGCGTTTTATCTTCGAGCTGCTGCTGGAAGGCAGACACCACCGCCTCGTTGTAAAAGACGGCGCCGGTGAGGATGACCCTGTCTCCGAGCTTGCGGTGTCCCACCACCTTGGACAGGTAGTTCTTGGCGATGGAATTGGCCAGGCTGGCGGTGATAATTTCGAGGGGCACGCCTTCCTGCTGGGCGGAGGCGACCGCCTGCCCCATGAAGGCGGCGCATCTGGTGCCCAGGTCGATGGTATGCGGGGCGTTAAAGGACAGGCGGGCGAACTCGCCATTGTGTACCGAGATGCCTAGCATTTCGGCAAGCTCGTCAATAAAGCTTCCGGTGCCGGCGGCACATGCCTTGTTCATCTGGTAGTCAACCACCACGCCATTGCGCTTGATAACCAGCTTGGAGTCCTGTCCGCCAATCTCGATGATGTCGGCTTCCGGGTCTATTTCAACGGCAGCTCTTGTCTGCGCGGTGATTTCATTCTTGATGAGGTCAGCCCCGATGAAACTGCCGACCAGATATCTTCCGGAACCGGTAACCCCTGTGCCGGCAATCTTGACATCGGCCGCACCGTCCAGTAGCAGGTTGCTGAAGACCTGCTTCACCGCATCAATGGGCCGTCCGGCAGTCATCAGATAGCTTTTGGCGAGCACCCTGGTGCCCGAATCATCGAGGATAACTGCCTTGGTGCTCGTGGAGCCGACATCGACGCCGAGATAACCGGTGCACGGTCCGGTGATTTTACGGCCTGACCCGTTGCCCGGAAGCGCCACCTTTTCCAGCCTGGGCATTTCGAAGTAGTCCTGGTGCGCGTCAGCTTCAGGTAGCAGGCATACCCTGGAATTTTTATCTCTGGAAAGCAGCGCTGCCCCCAGCGATTCAACATATTGATAGTTATCCGGTACGGTGACCTGCACCTCATGGCCGTTTCTTGCGGAAAGTGTCTCATTGAGTGCCCGGACAATAGCGCTGTTGGCGGCGACGCCGCCGACGAAATAAGCCGGCTCTTCAAAAGTGCCTTTCTTCAGGGAAGCGACCATCCGGGCAATGCTCTCGCAGAGGGCATAGAGCATGGCCTCGATGGAGACCCCCTTCTGCTGCAGGTGAATGAGGTCGCTCTTGGCGAAGACGCTGCACCGGGCGGCGATTCGCGGTGCCTTGCCCTTACATTTGAGGGCGAGGCGGGAAAAGTCCTCAAGGCTTATGCCGAGGCGGTATGCCTGCTGTTCGAGGAACCTTCCTGTTCCCGCGGCGCAGAGCGGGTTGGACGAGACCTTCCACGGTTTTTTCAGCCCGTCTTCCAGGACAATGACCAGGGAGGTCTGACCGCCAATCTGTATTATGGTCTTAACGGAAGGATACAGATTGAGCAGCCCGGAGGCAATGGCCAGCGAGTTGCTGTATACCGCCCAGTCGAGTTCTGCGGGGATGGTACCCCTGCCGGAACCGGAAACGCCCGCGCTAGCAATACGGTCCAGCGGCACCACCTCACCGAGCCTGGAGAGCAGCGCGTTTATGGCGGCTTTGGGGTTGGTGGTTATTTTTACACTATCCAGCCGGACTATCTGGTTAGCCTCGTCAATGAGGCAGAGTTTGGCGTTAACCGAGCCGACATCTATTCCCAGTGAATATTTCATATCGCACAATAGAAAATTCTAACAGAAGTACACCGCTTTGTGAAGGTAGCACTTAATATCCCGGCCAGTCTGTGCTGTTGCCATCAGGATGAATCGGGAAGAATCAATCCTCCACCGGCACGTAGAGTTCACCCTTGAGGGGATAGATTACCTCTAGGGAAACGGTAATCGAATTCTGGGTTTCATCTTCATCGGCAGTGTTGCGGAAGAGCAAATTATAGGTATCTCCTTGGCTTTGACTGGCGGCAAAGGAAAAACGGTCGGCTACGTTGGAATGGAAAATCTGCGTCTTACCGGTGATGCGGAAATCAACGGTATCGCCCTTTTCCAGGTAGAAAAAGCCGTCCACCTTGCCGCCGTCGGCAAGCTTGAGCAGAATTGCCACCTCCTGTCCGGCTGCCACCTTGAAATCTATCTGTTTCATCTGCCACGCGGAGCCAAGCTCTACCGACCTCTCTATCTTGAGGTTGGACTGGGATGTGGATGTGGTTGCGCCCTGTGTCAATTCGGCTATTTCTTCACAGCCAGAAAGGGGAAAGAGAAATATGAGCAAAACGGTGGCAATGATAACCTTTTTCCACATCGCTGAGGCCTCGCTTGTCTATGTCCTGTTGATTCATTATACACCGAACCGGGCGGTAAGAGAATAGTCCGTTAGCCGTTATACTTGACGGGCTGGACGCGATGTAACTAGACTTATGGTATCGCGATGTGATTTGAATTGCGGCTCTTAAGGAGGATTAGAATGAAACCACAGGTGCCGGTTATTTCGATTAAAGGGAAGCCTTTTGAGCGGGGCAAGCAGTACGGGTCTCAGGCGCAAACCCTGATACAGAAAAATCTGGAGCTTTACTTTGACCTGTGGCGCTCGCTGTGGGGTGCCAGGCGCCCTGAAGTCCTCAAGCATTGTGCCAGCCTGGTCCCGGTCATCGGCGAATATGATGCCGAGATACTGGAGGAAATGCAGGGGATTGCCAAAGGGGCCGCCCTGTCCCTGGAAGAAATAGTGGCGCTGAACGCTCGATATGAGATGGTGTTCGCCCAGAGCGCGGTGGCGGAGGCGGGTGGTGGCTGCACCTCGATAACCGCCATGCCCGGAGTAACCCGGAACGGCCACACCATTCTGGGGCAGAACTGGGACTACAAGGAAAGATTCCAGGGGATGAGCGTCATACTGGAGGTGGAGAGAAAGGGCAGCCCCAATATTGTCATGCATGTGGAAGCGGGCACCATGGCCCATAAGGGTATGAACTCGGCGGGGCTGGGGGTCTGTCTCAACGCTCTGGTGTCCAGCCGTGATAAGTTTGAGATAACCACGCCTTTCCTGGTTGTGGGGCGCGCCGTCCTGAATGCCGATAGCTTCAGTCGGGCGGTGAAGGCGGTTCTGAATGCCAGGGTGACGGTGTCATTTAATTTCCTCATCGCGCACCGTGACGGCGAGGCGATAGACCTGGAGGTATCACCGTTAGACGTGGGCTTTCTGCATCCCGATGATGGCATCCTTACCCACAGCAATCATTTCATCGCGCTGAACAATCGACCTGATATGACAGACGTTTTCAAGGCAACCGCACCGGATACCCTGTTCCGTGCCGGTAGGGCGCGACGTCTAATCGAGCAGGAACGGGGAGAGATTGATGTTGGCAGTTTCCAGCGCGTGTTCCGCGACCATTTCAGCTACCCGAACTCCATCTGCCGGCACGTTGATACCAGGGAAGAGGAACCCCGGCACCTGGCCACGCTTTCTTCCGCTATCATGGACCTGACGGCGCGCACCTTTTATCTGACCGAAGGCACGCCGTGCCAGAACGACTACTATAAGGTCGCGCCCAGATGTCTGTGGCAGGACTGAAGCCAATCAAATCAGGCCGGGGTAACGTTAAGCTTTCTCGACGAGCTAGCCAGCCTTGGCCTTGGCGATAAGCTCGTCTTCACGCTGCACGTCTTCCAGTGTCCTGGCCTTGACCTCAGGCGGCGGGCTTTCCAGGCCGTACTTCCATTTCAGGAAACGCAGACCGGTAATGGGGTAGATGGCCGCGATGAGCACATCCCCGATATCGTCGCTGATGTCTTTGACCAGCTCCCGCGCTGCATCCAGCTCCGGTTCGAGCATATCCGCCGGCCGGCCGGTAACCGGCTCCTTGCCCTTTTTGTAGAATTTGAGGACCATTTTCTGCACCTCGGGGTCGATTTGTGCCGGCGGCTTGCCGTAAAGCCCGTAGCAGTAGTCCATTACCTGCGTTGAGACCAGCTTGTACCTGCCGGCGAGGACGTTCTGTACCGCCTGTACGCCGACAATCTGGCTGGTTGGGGTGACCAGTGGCGGGTAACCGAGCTCTTTTCTGACCCTGGGCAGTTCCGCGTAGACGTCGTCGAGGCGGTCCACGGCGTTCGACTGCCTGAGCTGCGACACCAGGTTGGAAATCATGCCGCCGGGGGTCTGGTGTACCAGCACGTTGGTGTCAATAACCGAAATTCGGGTGGTATTCAGAAAGTCGCGATATTTCGGCGCGATGGATTCAAGATAGTCGCCAATCTTGAGCATCTTGGCCAGCTCCAGGCCGGGGTCACGCGGCGTTCCCCGTAGGGCGGCGATAATCGGTTCCACTGCCGGATGCGAGGTGCGCAGGGCGAAAGGTGCCACGCAGGTATCAATCATGTCCACTCCCGCCTCCACCGCCTTGTACATGGACATCGACCCCATACCGCTGGTGTAGTGAGTGTGCAGCTGGATGGGCACCTTGACCGTTTTCTTCAGGGCGGAGACCAGCGTGTAAGCATCATCGGGGGCAATAAGCCCCGCCATATCCTTGATGCAGATGCTGTCGGCTCCCATGTTCTCAAGAATGCGTGCCTTCTCCAGGTAATAGTCAAGGGTGAATACCGGCCCGCCCATCTTGGGCTCGGTGAGGGAATAGCAGAGGGATAGCTGGGCATGTTTGCCCGCTTTTTTAACTGCCTGGCAGGAGGTTTCCAGGTTGCGCTCATCATTGAGGGCGTCAAATATTCGGAAAATATCAATGCCGCATTCCGCGGCATGCTTGACAAAAGCATTAACCACGTCGTCAGCGTAATTGCGGTAGCCGACCAGGTTCTGCCCGCGGAGGAGCATCTGCAGAGGGGTATCGGGCATTAATTTTTTCAGGGCGCGGGGTCTGTCCCAGGGGTCCTCGTTCAGAAAACGGCAGGCCACATCAAAGGTGGCGCCGCCCCAGACCTCCATGGAGTAAAACCCGGCCTTGTTCATCTCTTCGGCAATGGGCAGCATATCCTCGGTTCGCATGCGAGTGGCGTAGTTTGACTGGTGCCCGTCGCGCAAAGTTAAATCGGTGATTTTCAGGGGATTCTTGTTTGACGTATCCGTCATTATATTCTGACCTCCTTAAGCAAGCAGTGCTGTCTTTAAATACCGCAACTATTTTACACTGTTCGCCTGCGGTTGGCAAAAGTATGGTTGCGCAATAGGAAGATGTCATTTTACAAATACAATTGACGTAATATAGAATGTCTGAAGTGGCAGGGTGGGGGCTTATTCCTCTGAGGAGGGCTTTTTTTTGATACCTATCGAGCAGCACAGCCAGAATTCTGCAACTGCCGGGCGGACATTATTTTACGGGTGGGTCATCGTTGCCGCCTGCATGGTTATCCTGGCGATGCACACCGGCATGATGTATACTTACGGTGTTTTCTTCAAGCATCTGACCGCTGATTTTGGCTGGAGTCGTGGGGCTACCGCCGGGGTTCACTCGGTGTTTATGGTTACTCACGGGCTCTTTGCCATCGTTATGGGGTGGCTGGTGGACAGGTTTGGCCCCGCCAGAGTAATGGCTGCCTGTGCCTTCATCAGCGGACTGGGGTTGGCGCTGACCAGCCAGATCAATGCCCTGTGGCAGCTTTATATGACCTATGGAGTTATCTTTGGCATAGGCGCAGGCGCCGGTTTTATCACCACTATGGCAACCACCGCCCGCTGGTTTATCAAGCGCCGCGGACTGGCTCTGGGCGTTGTCGCCAGTGGTTCCGGGTTGGGTACCATGCTTCTGGCCCCGGTAGCCGAGCGTCTCATCACTGCTTTCGGCTGGTCAACAGCGTATCTGGTTCTTGCCGTAGCGGCCTGGGCGATTATGATTCCGTGCGCTCTTCTGCTGCGACGTGACCCGGCGGAGAAAGGGCTTCGACCTTACGGCTCCGATGAAGTCATGATATCGGTAAATGGAATAGAGCAGCTGGAAGCGAATACTGCAGAAACAGGTATCAATTTGAGGGCGGCAGCACGGTATAAACCGCTGTGGATGCTCTTTATTATCTTTTTTCTGTTCAATTTTTGCCTGCAGATGGTAATGGTGCACCTTGTGAACTACGCGACTGACATCGGGATTGCATCGCTGTATGCGGCCATTTTCATCAGCATCATCGGCATTGGTAGCTTTGTCGGCCGAATAACCATGGGTGGCGCCTCCGACCGCATTGGTGCCAATACCGCCCTGGTCATATGCTGCGCAATAATGGTGACCACTTTAATTTTCCTCGTCTTTGCCCGGGAGCCGTGGATGTTTTATCTTTTTGCCCTTGTTTTTGGCTTTGCCTATGGCGGGGAAGTACCGCAGATGCCAGTCTTGATTGGGCAGTTCTTTGGAATGCGTGCTGTGGCCACTCTGGTCGGTGTGACTGTTCTCGGCGCCACTATCGGCGGTGCTTTCGGTGCCTGGGTGGGCGGTCAGATATTTGATGTAACGCAAAGTTACCAGCTGGCTTTTACCATCGCTGCGGCTACCAGCTTTACTGCCATGGCGCTGACACTAATGCTGAAAAAAGCCGGGGCGGTTATTAAAAGATGACCGTTAACGTTTGCCGCGGGTATTTTTCCTTGTCATTCCGGCAGGGAAAGAGGTATAATTCTGGGCTGACCGCAGGCACTGAAGAGCCGGGTGCGACGAAGGGACACGATTATAGATAAACGCAGAGTTCTGTCATTCCTGACCGGGTTGTTGCCTCTCTTAGTGCTCGCTCACTTTGGACACCACCTGATGATGGCAATGCTATCGCCGCTTCTCCCTTTCATTCGCGATGATTTTGTGCTTTCATACACGCAAGTAGGAGGGCTACTCTTTGCCTATAATATTTCCTATGGTTTAAGCCAGCTTCCCGCCGGGTGGGCGGCCGACCGTTTTGGCCCTCGAATTATGCTCACTGCCGGCGTGGCTGGAGTGGCGTTAGCCGGACTCTTGATTGGTCTTTCTCCGAGCTACACTTTCCTGCTGGTGTGCCTTGTTATTCTGGGGCTGATGGGGGGTGGCTACCACCCCGCGGCATCGCCGCTGGTCTCCGCTTCCGTCAATCCTGAGCGCCGGGGCATTGCACTCGGCGTCCATCAGATAGGGGGTACCTTCAGCTTTTTTCTAGCTCCCATTATTGCAGCCGGCATCGCCAGCGCTCTGGGCTGGCGCGGCTCATTCATGGCTATAGCTATTCCTACCATAGCCTTTGGAATAGCATTCTACATAATCCTGGGGCGCAAGGGATATACGGCTGCGGCACCGAAGAAGACAGCCGATGCTGCCACGGTAAAGCCGTCGGAACCGGGCGATTTGCGCCGGTTGATAGCTATTATTGCGGTGGGCATAGCCAGCATGGTTCTGACTTATTCCACGCTCCAGTTCGTCTCGCTCTACGCGGTTGACGTGCTTGGCGCCAGCAAGGAGATAGGTGCAATGCTGCTTTCCGTGGCCTATTTTGGCGGTATATGGGGTGGGCCGCTGGGTGGCTACCTCTCCGACCGTCTGGGGCGGATACCAGTGATAATCACCGTCGGTCTGGTCGCCGGGCCAGCCATATACCTTTTGAATTACGTATCCCTCGGGTTCAGCCTTATTGCCGTGCTGCTCCTGATGGGCACCGCGATGCACGTTGGTATGCCGGTGGTGGAGTCTTACATCATCAGCCACGTTTCGCCGCAGAAACGCTCCACGGTGCTCGGCCTTTACTATATGGGCAGTCGCGGGGGACCGGCGATTACGCTTCTGCTCGGC
>JABMRL010000255.1 GCA_013202615.1 Dehalococcoidia bacterium | reverse complement strand
TACGTCAAGGAGAGCTGGTATATAAAAACGTCCGCTGTGAAAGACAGCCTCATTTCCGGGAATAACGAGATAAACTGGTATCCCGAGCATATCAAGGACGGTCGCTTCGGTGACTGGCTGGAGAACAATGTTGACTGGGCCTTCTCCCGCGAGCGCTACTGGGGCACGCCGGTGCCCATCTGGCGCTGTAAGTCATGCGATTACCGGGAGTGTGTCGGCGGGGTTGATGACTTAAAAGGCAAACCCGGTTTCAAAGGCCTGAAGGAGCCGCTCGACCTGCACCGACCTTACGTTGATGATATGACCTATGGCTGCCCGCAGTGCGGCGATACCATGCGGCGGGTGCCCGAGGTCATAGACTGCTGGTTTGACTCCGGTGCCATGCCGGTGGCTCAGATGCACTATCCGTTTGAGAATGAAACACTGCTTGAGGACGGGCGCTTTCCGGCGGACTATATCTGCGAGGCGGTTGACCAGACGCGCGGCTGGTTCTACAGTCTGCACGCCATCTCCACGCTGCTGTTCGGTCGTCCCTGCTTTCGGAACTGCATCTGCCTGGGCCATATCCTGGATGCCAAGGGTGAGAAGATGAGCAAGGCCAAGGGGAATGTCATCGAGCCATCCGCGGTGATAAATAAGTACGGCGCTGATGCTCTCCGCTGGTATTTCTTTACCTCCTCGCCACCCGGGAACGTACGCCGTTTCAGCGCCGATATGGTGTCAGAGGTTACCCGTCGCTTCCTGCTGACCCTGTGGAATATCTATTCCTTCTTTGTCAATTATGCCAATATCGACCAGTTCACTCCGGACGCAAAAGAGGTCCTCTCACATTCTGAGCTTGACCACTGGATTATCTCCGAGCTTAACCAGCTGGTGGCTGATGTTGACAGCGGGCTGGAGAACTACGACCCCAGCGGCGCGGGGAGAAAGATTGAGGCCTTCGTGTCTGACCTGTCGAACTGGTACGTCAGGCGGAGCCGGAGGCGTTTCTGGAAGAGCGAGAATGATGCTGATAAACTGGCCGCCTATACGACGCTCTACCAGTGCCTGGTGACGGTGTCCAAGCTGCTGGCCCCGTTCGTGCCGTTTGTAGCCGATGAAATGTATCAGAATCTGGTATGCTCAGTGTTTCCTGACCAGCCGGAAAGCGTGCACCTGGCTGACTTCCCGGTGGCGGATATGGATAAGATTGACCAGCATCTGGCCGCTGATGTCCGTCTGATTATGCGGGTCTCCAGCCTGGGGCGGGCTGCCCGCAGCGAGGCTGGAATCAAGGTCCGCCAGCCGTTGTCCCGGCTAATAATCAAGGTTGCCTCTGAGCGGCAGAAGCGGGCGCTCAAGCATCTTGCCCCGCAGGTGATGGAAGAGGTCAACGTGAAAACGCTCGAAGTGGTTGATGATATACCGGTGACCAAGCACAAAGAGTGGCCCCTTGCCTCCGAAGGTGACGTGATGGTAATGCTGGATACTGATATTACCCCGGAACTGGCGGCGGAAGGTATGGCTCGTGAGATAGTGCGCCGTTTGCAGATGATGCGGCGCTCGGCGGGGTTTGAGATAGCGGACCATATCGTTACCTGCTATCAGGGCGATGAGTATATAAAGAGCGTGGTCACCGGTTCTGCGGACTATATCAAGCAGGAAACGCTCTCCGAACGGCTTGTAGATGGAGCTCCGGAAGAAGGGGCTTACACGGAAAGCTTCAAGCTAGAGGGCCACGAGCTATCTGTTGGGGTTAAGAAGCTGAGCTAATGTGGCGGGCTCTCGATGGGCGTTACTTCGGTATCGTATTCTGCCTTGCCACGCCAGTAAGTTACCGCTGTTTTCTGCCCGATTTCGGAGAGGTGAATCGCTCTTATCATATCTTCGGCAGTGGCGATTTCTGTGCCGGCAAAACGGGTAATGACATCACCGGGTTTGAGTCCGGCTCTATCGGCGGGGCTGTCCTGAACCACCTGGGTTATCAGGACGCCGCTTTCTACCGCCAGTTCATACCTCGCGATGGCAAACTGGTCCACGGTGTAGAGAACAACTCCCAGCCACGGGCGAATAACGTAGCCGTTGGTAACCAGTTCCTCAATTATGGGAATGGCCGTTTCCGTGCTGATGGCATAGCCCATGCCTTCAACGCCGACCGTGGCGATTTTAGCGCTGGTAATGCCAATCACCTCCCCGGCCAGGTTGACCAGTGGTCCACCGCTGTTACCGGGGTTTATGGCAGCCGTGGTCTCTATGAGGTCGGACAAAGTCTGCCCTGGTGCCACCGGTATGGAGACCCCCTGGCGACTGATTATTCCCTCAGTAGCCCGTATTCCCTGGCCGAGAGCGTTGCCGATGGCAACCACCCACTCCCCAACCCGTAGCGTGTTGGAATCGCCGACAGATACGGCGGGCAGGTTCTGCGCGTCGATTTTGATGATGGCCAGGTCATTCAGTCCATCGGTGAAAACGGAGCTCTGGTCGACGGTGAACGTGCTGCCGTCATCCATGGTAACCGTGATGGTGAGGGCACCTTCGACCACGTGGTTATTGGTCACAATGATGCCGTTTTCATCCAGAATCCATCCGGAACCGGCCCCCTGCTGGGTGAACGAGCGGTTGAAGAAATCGAGAGAAACAACCTCGGTGGTAATGGCGACAACCGATGGCTTTACCTTGGCGACGACATCGGCAATATTGGGCAGTGCCAGGGAGGTGTTTCCTGATGGTGCGGTGGGTGGTGGAGTCCAGGCGGGATTGATGGGTGTGGGGGGTTCTGCCGGCGCAGGTGCCGGGGTTGGGCCAGGCGCCGGTGCCGGTGTTATCTCAACCTGAGGTACGGCGCAGCCAATGCTCAGAACCAGTACGAGAATGGTAACTAACAGCGTCAGTATTAAGTTGGATTTTGTTCGCCACATTACAATATTAATTGTAACATAGCTAATACAGTGGGACAAACAGGGGGGCCGGGTATAAACCGGCCCCCCTGTGTATGGATTCTAGGCGGAAGGCACCTCGGGTAAGTGCTTTAGCGCCTCCTTCACCTTTTCTTCGGGATATTCATAGTCAACGAGTTTGCCGGAGAGATAGGCATCGTAGGCAGCCATATCAAAGTGCCCGTGTCCACTGTGAGCCAGCAGGATAGTCTTTGACTCACCGGACTCCTTGCACTTGAGGGCTTCGTCAATAGTTACCCTGATGGCGTGGTTGGTCTCCGGGGCGCTGACAATACCCTCGGTGCGGGCAAACTGTACCCCGGCTTCGAAAGTAGCCAGCTGGTTCACCGCCCGGGCCTCGACGAATCCCAGCTTGTGGAGGTGGCAGATGATTGGTGCCATGCCATGGTAGCGCAGGCCTCCAGCGTGGACGGGTGGCGGCACAAACGTGTGACCAAGGGTATGCATTAAGACTATAGGCGCCATGCCGGCGACGTCCCCGTAATCCCAGGCATAAACTCCCTTGGTTATCGTGGGGCAGCTTGTCGGCTCTACATTGATGATGCGCAGGTCGGGCTTGGTGCCGTCAAGCTTGTCCTTGACAAAGGGCAGGAACAGCCCGGCAAAGTTGGAGCCGCCGCCAACGCAGCCGACGATGATGTCAGGGTAGGCGTCAGCCTGCTCCATCATCATCTTTTTGGTCTCCAGACCGTTCACTGTTTGGTGCAGCAGGACATGGTTGACGACACTGCCTATGGAGTACTTGGTATCATCGCGGGCGAAGGCGTCCTCTATGGCTTCGCTTATGGCAATTCCCAGGCTGCCTGTGGAATCAGGGTCTTCGGCCAGGATGCGGCGTCCTACCTCAGTGTCCGGACTGGGGCTGGGCACGCACTGCGCTCCCCAGGTCTCCATCAGGTTGCGGCGGTAGGGTTTCTGGTTGTAGCTGACCTTGACCATATAGACCTTTAACTCGATACCGAAGAAAGCGCAGCCCATGGCCAGGGCGCTGCCCCACTGCCCGGCACCGGTCTCTGTGGTTATCCGTTTGATGCCTTCTTTCTTGTTATAGTAGGCCTGAGCGACGGCGGTATTCGGCTTGTGGCTCCCTGCCTGGCTGGTGCCTTCGTATTTGAAGAAAATCTTGGCCGGCGTATCCAGGGCCTTCTCCAGCCGGTGCGCCCGGTGCAGAATGGTAGGCCTCCAGGTGCGGTAGATAGCCTGTACCTCCTCCGGGATGTCAATCCAGCGCTCGGTGCTGAACTCCTGCTCGTTGATGGCTTCGGGGAATAGAGGTGGCGGAAGACGAGTCGGCTCCTTGGTGCCCGGA
The DNA here is from genome assembly GCA_013202615.1 of Dehalococcoidia bacterium. Taxonomy (GTDB): domain Bacteria; phylum Chloroflexota; class Dehalococcoidia; order Dehalococcoidales; family RBG-16-60-22; genus E44-bin89. The sequence continues at coordinate 384 of JABMRL010000255.1, read as the reverse complement.
TGGCGCAGCGGTGGCAATGGCTCAGGTAGGTCGGCCTGGACATTATACCAGGCAGTTGGCATGTCTTTTTCGTCTAGTATAAACTTGCTTCTCTCCATTGTTTTCTCCTTTCTTATTATTAAGGTTTTGTCTCCGTCACTTTATCAATTGGCCCCGAGGGGCCACCGGCGAGACATTATTGCCATGGCAGCATCCCCCTTTTCTGTTATTCGGCAATTAAAAAACCCCCACCCTGGAAGGGGCGGGGGTTGCTTCCGCGGTACCACCCTTCTTGGTCACGGGGTCGAAAAGAAATAGCTGACCATCTTTATCAGGTACAGCCCTTCTGTGGAAGGACGATACTCCAGGATATGATAACGCTTCCCCTGCGTCAAAGCCTACTTG
>JABMRL010000254.1 GCA_013202615.1 Dehalococcoidia bacterium | reverse complement strand
TGGCGTCCCTGGCGGGATTCGAACCCACGGCCCGCTGCTTAGAAGGCAGCCGCTCTGTCCAGCTGAGCTACAGGGACGCTCTACTATTACTCAAATTTAGCACGAAAGAGAAAAGAGGGTCAAGCCTCACATGCTGGCTCATCGTTCTTGACAATAGCTTCCAGGCATTGTTAGTATGAGATAATTAAAGCTATTGACACTAACGGCGAATGATGACTCGATTGCTTGACCGGGTTGATGGCCCTGCCGACTTAAAGAAGCTGAGCAAGCGTGAACTGAAGCAGCTTGCCAGTGAGCTCAGGGAGCAGATGGTCGACACCATTAGCATTACCGGTGGCCACCTTGCTTCCAATCTGGGTGTAGTTGAGCTCACCATAGCTCTGCATCGTATCTTCGATAGCCCGAAGGATAAGATTATCTGGGATGTCGGTCATCAGAGCTACGTTCATAAGCTGCTAACGGGAAGAAAAGAGCGTTTTGCTTCGCTGCGCCAGTATGGCGGCCTCTCTGGTTTTGCCACCCCTGAAGAGAGCCCGCACGACCCGTTTGGCACCGGTCATGCTAGCACGTCGATTTCAGCGGCACTGGGGATGGCTATTGCCCGTGACCTTCGAGGGGATGATTACGATGTAGTAGCGGTCATTGGTGACGGAGCCATAACCGGAGGCATGGCTCTTGAGGCGCTCAACCATGCCGGACACCTGGGCTCAAATCTGGTCGTGATTCTCAATGATAACGGAATGTCGATTTCCCCTACGGTAGGCAGTCTGGCAAGACTGCTCGGCAGAGTACGTTTTGACCCGCGCTACCGCTGGGCAAAGGAAGAGGGGGAAAAGATACTTAAGGCCTTGCCTCTCGGGGACGTGGTATGGGAGGTGGGCCGGCAGGCCAGGGGCAGAGTCAAAGGGCTGCTGCTGCCGACCATGGTCTGGGAAGAACTGGGCTTTACCTATATAGGGCCTGTAGACGGACATGATACGGCAGAAATCGAGCGCGCGCTGCTCCAGGCCAAGGAACTCCGTGCGAAACCGACGTTTCTTCATGTTCTAACCACCAAAGGTAAGGGCTACCGTCCCGCCGAAGATAACGCGGTTTACTTTCATGGTGTGCCTGCCCGGCGCGTCAGTAATCAGAATATACCCACGTACAGCGAGGTATTTGCGCAGACGGTACTTCGGCTGACCCGCGATGACCCCAGAGTAGTGACCATAACACCGGCCATGCCGGAAGGTAACTGCCTGAGCATTGTCGCGGCCGAATTCCCGCAGCGTGTTTATGATGTTGGCATCTGCGAACAGCACGCCGTCACCTTTGCCGCCGGACTGGCCACTCAGGGCTTTGTTCCGATTGTTGCTATTTATTCCACCTTCCTGCAGCGTGCTTTCGACCAGATAATACATGACGTTTGCCTTCAGGAACTGCCCGTTGTTTTCGCGATAGACCGCGGTGGTATCGTTGGGGACGATGGCAAAACGCACCAGGGAACATTCGACCTCTCTTACCTGGCGCTCATCCCAAATTTGAATGTCGCCGCCCCGAGGGATGAAAATGAGTTGCAGCATCTGCTCTACACCGCAGTGAACTCGGGCCAGGCTATGGCAATACGCTATCCTCGCGGTTCCGGGCTGGGAGTTCCGCTGGATAGTATTTTACATAATATACAAATCGGTAAATGGGAAGTTATGCGTGAAGGAAATGATGTCGCCATCCTTGCCGTTGGTGTTACCGTGGCGCCGGCTCTTGAGGCAGCGCATGAACTGGCGGCAAACGGGATAAAAGCAGCGGTGGTCAACGCACGCTATATCAAACCGCTTGACGTTGAAATGATTAACAGTCTGGTGCGTCATATCCCGCGTCTGGCCACCGTTGAGGAGAATACACTGAGCGGCGGCTTCGGCAGCAGCGTGGCCAGATTATTGCAGGATTTGGGCATTGATGAAATACCGGTGAAAATCATTGGCATTCCGGATGAATATGTCGAGCAGGGGACTCAGGCTGCCATTCGCGCCAGGTATGGCCTGGATGCCGAAGGAATAACCCGGCAAATTTTGTCTATGTTTCCCGGCTACCAGGCGGGCAGGCGCTCCGCCAAGGCAAGCAAAATAGAGCCTGCAAGCCGGTAGGGTTCGGGGTGAAGATGTGGTGGCGGAAGCATGATGGCATGATTCCCGAGCAAGTATCAATACTTTCCTTTCAAGTGTAATTGATGAATAAAATTACGGTGAAGGATATAGAGGTAAAGGGCAGGCGCGTGCTGGTGCGCGTTGACTTTAATGTGCCCCTGGATGAAAAAACGGGGGATATAGCGGACGATAACCGTATTCGTGCCGCCCTGCCGACGATTGAATATCTTAAAGACCGCGGCGCAAGGGTGATATTGATGTCCCACCTGGGTCGCCCCGGGGGGAAAGTGGTTGAAAACCTGAGATTGGATACGGTTGCCGGGCGCCTCTCTCAAATCCTCAAGCAGCCGGTTGTCATGGCCCCGGACTGCGTTGGCCCTGAGGTGGAGAATATGGCGGCCGCGATGAAAGCCGGTGATGTTCTCATGCTGGAGAACCTTCGCTTTCATGGGGAAGAGGAGGCGGGAGACGTGCTCTTTGCGCAGGCCCTGGCCCGTCTGGGCGATGTCTTTGTCAATGATGCTTTTGGCGCGGCGCACCGGGCACATGCCTCGGTATCGGTCATCGCAGAATACCTGCCGGCGGCGGCTGGCTTTCTGATGGAAAAAGAGGTGGCAAATCTGGGTAAGATACTGGAAAACCCGGCGCGGCCGTTCGCGGCTCTGCTCGGTGGAGCCAAGATAAGCGATAAGGTCAGCATGCTGGAAAACATAATGGATAAAGTGGACTATGTCATGGTTGGGGGTGGCATGGCGGCGACTTTTCTAAAGGCAGAATCATATGAAGTGGGGCAGTCTCTGGTCGAGACGGATATGCTGGGTACTGCCAGCCACTTAATGGAACTGGCACGGAGGAAGAAAGTCAACTTAGTGCTGCCGGTGGACTTTGTGGTTGCCGATGAAATAAGCAATGGGGCGAAAACGGAAATTGTCCCGATGGCAAAGATACCAGGGGAAAAGCGAATCGTGGATACAGGGCCGCAGACAATAGACAGCTTCAGCCGGGAGTTGCAGAAATGTAAAACAGTCTTCTGGAACGGTCCCATGGGGATATTCGAAATCCCCGAGTTTGCCGGGGGCACTCAGGAACTGGCGAAACTGCTGGCCGGACTTGAGGCGATAACGGTCATTGGCGGAGGCTCCACTGCCGAGGCGGTCGGCGCTATGGGCCTGGTGGAGAAAATGACTTTTGTTTCCACTGGAGGAGGGGCTTCTCTGGAGTTCCTGAGCGGAGATAAATTGCCGGGTGTGGCGGCACTGCCGGACAAAGAGTAGCCGGGATAAGCTGATTGAGGAGAGGATAATGCGTACACCATTAATTGCTGGCAACTGGAAGATGAATACCATAGTCCCTGAGGCTCTGGAGCTGGTCAGGGCAATGAAGGACGAACTGGAGAAAATTGCCAGCGTGGAGAAGGTAATCTGTCCACCCTTTGTTTCGCTGGCGCCGGTAAAGGAACTGCTCGCCGGCAGCACTATCAAATTCGGTGCGCAGAACCTGTTCTTCGCCGAAAAAGGTGCCTATACCGGTGAGGTTTCACCTTTGATGGTGGCCGACCTCTGTGAGTATGGCATTATCGGGCATTCAGAGCGGCGGCAGTATTTTCATGAGACCGGAGACATTGTCAACAAGAAAATCGTGGCGGCATTGCAGGCAGATATCATACCGATTATGTGCGTTGGTGAGAGTTTGGAGGAGAATGAGGCAGGAAAGACTGAGATAGTGGTTGCGGAGCAGTTGAGGGCAGCCCTGGATGGAGTAGAAGACATCGACGGTCTGGTCATTGCCTATGAACCTGTCTGGGCTATCGGGACCGGGAAGTCAGCCACCGGTGAGCAGGCAGGGGAGACGATTGCGTTTATCCGTCAAAGTATTGCCAGTGCATACGGAGAAAAGGTCGCTCAGGAAATGCGCATACTATACGGCGGCAGTGTTAATTCGGCCAACGCCGCCGAGTTCATGCAGCAGCCCGAAATAGATGGGGCGCTGGTCGGTGGGGCGAGCCTTAAAGCCAGCGAGTTCATTAGCATCGTCAGCCAGACAGCTACAAGTAAAAACGGGAAATGAAATCCATAGCAGCGATAGTTGGCCCGACCGGCATTGGTAAAAGCCGACTGGCCATTCATCTAGCCAGAAAATTTGGTGGCGAAATCGTCGGCGCCGACAGCCGTCAGGTTTACCGGCATATGGATATCGGCACCGCCAAGCCTGACCTGAAGGACCGGGCGCATATCCGGCACCACCTTATTGACATTGTCGACCCGAATCAGGATTTCAGCCTGGCGCAATATCAGGCGCTGGCCTTCGACGCCATACGGGAAATTCACGGTCGTGATAAGCTGCCAGTTTTGGCCGGCGGCAGCGGTTTGTATGTAAGGGCGGTACTGGAAGGGTGGCAGCTGCCGGAGGCGAAACCGGACTCCGAACTGAGACGTTGTTTGGAGAAAAAGGCCGCCGACATCGGGTATCAGGGTCTATATGAAGAGTTGACCAGAGTTGACCCGGCGGCGGCGCAAAAAATTGACCCTCGTAACGTACGGCGGGTGATAAGGGCGCTTGAGGTGCACCACCAGACGGACACGGCCTCCTCTCAACTTCAAAATAAGAAAACCATGCCTTATCGCTCTTTAGTAATCGGGCTCACTGCCGAACGTAAAGAACTGTACCGGCGAATAGATAAAAGAGTGGATGATATGATAGGGCAGGGGCTGGTCGCCGAGGTGGAAAAATTGGTCAATATGGGGTATGATTTTAATCTACCGGCCATGTCCGGCATTGGCTACAAACAGATAGCCCTGTTTCTCAGGGGCGAAATAAGCCTGGAGGACGCAGTACAGCAAATTAAATACGAAACGCATCGATTTGTCCGTCATCAGTATGCCTGGTTCCGCCTGAATGATGCGCAAATTCACTGGTTTGATATAGCTCAAATTCGAGAGACGGAGATTGAAGTACTTGTATCCAGGTTTCTGGAAGGCAAGACCGACCATAAAGAAGTACTTACGGTTAGTGAGTGACGGCAGATGAAGTTCACCAAGCTACAGGGCACGGGAAATGATTTTATTCTGGTGGAAACCAGCGATGAACAGCGCGACTGGCCAAAGCTGGCACTGGCTATGTGCGAGCGCCACTTCGGCATTGGCAGTGACGGATTGCTATTGCTTCTGCCGTCTGGAAAGGCGGATTTCCGCATGCGCATGTTTGACCCGGATGGTTCCGAAGCAGAGGCCTGCGGCAACGGTATCAGGTGCCTGGCCCGCTATGTGTACGACAATGGGATGATAAACGCCGGTGCCGACTGCATATCAGTGGAAACGATAGTCGGCGTGAGACAGCTCAAGCTTAATGAAGAGAACGCCCGGCTTATCAGTATTCAGGCGGGCATGGGCGAGCCTGTATTTCAGGAAAGAGAGATACCGGCCAGGATTGAGCAAGGCAGGGAGAGAATAGTTTACATAAACTCTATGCTTAGCTATCCGGTGAATGTTAACGGTACTGACCTGCGGCTCAACTTTGTCTCTATGGGAAATCCGCACGCGGTTTATTTTCAAGAGAGGCCAGTAGCCGATTTCCCGCTGTCCAGTATCGGGCCCGAGGTGGAGCGTTTAGACATTTTCCCGCGGCGAGCCAACTTTGAGGTCGCTCGTGTGATAAACAGGCAAGAGATAGAGGTCCGTACCTGGGAGCGGGGTGCCGGGGAAACGCTGGCGTGTGGAAGCGGTGCCTGCGCGGTAGCTGTGGCCGCAAAGTTATATGATTATGTGGATAATAATACAAACATAAAACTGCTGGGTGGAACATTGCTGCTGGAGTGGGGTGGTGCCGACGAAGTTTTGATGACCGGCCCGGCAGAAGCAATATTTTGTGGCGAATGGCCGGATTAAGGAGCAAGCAATGAGATTAGCCAAGCGTGTTGAAAAATTACCGCCATATTTATTCATTGAAATCAGCCGGAAAATCGCGGCGAAGAAAGCCAGAGGCGAAGAGGTCATCAGCTTTGCCATCGGTGACCCCGATATCCCAACGCCGCAGCATATCATCGACCGGCTCTGTGAAGCCGCCCGCGACCCGGCCAACCACCGTTATCCGGAATCAGATAGTCTTCCGGCATTGCGCCGGGCGATAGCAGACTGGTACCAGCAGCGCTTCGGCCTTTCCTTTGACGCGGATAAAGAGGTATTGCCATTGATAGGCTCCAAAGAGGGAATCGGCCACATTGCTTTCTGTTTTATCGGTAATGGCGATGTCGCCCTGGTGCCTGACCCGGGATATCCGGTCTATTCGGTGAGCGCCTTACTGGCTGATGGCGAGCCGTATTATATGCCGCTAAAAGAGGAGAACAACTGGCTGCCTGACCTTGATGCCATCCCCGAAGACGTTCTCAAAAAGGCCCGGCTCCTGTGGATTAACTACCCTAATAACCCCACCGCCGCCGTTGCCGACCTTGATTTTTTCAACCGCGTCGTTAAATTTGCTAGGCAGCACGACTTGGTGGTATGCCATGACGGACCCTATACCGAGGTCGCTTATGACGGATATAAGCCGGTGAGCTTCATGCAGGCAGAGGGAGCCAGAGATGTCGGCGTGGAGTTCCACTCGCTCTCCAAGAGCTACAATATGACCGGCTGGCGCATCGGGATGGCCGTTGGCAATGCCACCATGATAAATGCTCTTATGAGGCTTAAATCGAACCTGGATTCGGGAATCCCCCAGGCGATTCAGTATGCGGCCATAGAGGCATTGACGGGGCCTCAGGATTGTATTAAGGAGCATAATGCCGTTTATGAGAGGCGTCGTGATCTTATTGTTGAGGTGCTGAATGAAATCGGCCTGGAAGCCAAACCGCCAAAAGCAAGCCTCTATATCTGGGCGAAAGTCCCGGAAGGTTACAGTTCAATGGACTTCACCGCGGACCTGCTGGAACAGGTGGGAGTGGCGGTTACCCCTGGAATAGGTTACGGCAAGCAGGGAGAAGGGTATATAAGGTTGTCCATGACCATACCGGACGCATCGCTGGTCAAAGGGCTGTCACGACTGTCCGGCTGGCGCAATACACGGCGGCAGGTGGCGAAGAAGTAAGTTGACATAAAGAGGCATATTACGAGGAGCACAGTTCTCACTCATAACGCGCCTGAGCGAGCCTTCCTGGTGGCGGTGGAGTCAAGGGAGACCACGGGCCGGTGGTCGGCCATGGCATCTGTCAATGAACTGGCACTATTGACCGGTACCGCCGGCGCCAGCGTGGTCGGCCAGATTATCCAGAAGCTGCCCGCGCCGGCAAAGACACATTACGTCGGCAAAGGAAAACTGGAAGAGCTGGTTGCCCATAAAGAACAGACCGGTTACGATGTAGTTATCTTCGACGACGAACTGACCCCGCTGCAGCAGCGTAACCTGGAAGAAGCACTGCAGGTTAAGGTTATCGATCGTGTCGCGCTTATCCTGGATATCTTTGCCCACCGCGCCCGTACCCGCGAGGGTCAGCTGCAGGTTGAGCTGGCGCAACACCAGTACCTTCTGCCCAGGCTTGCCGGGCAGTGGAGCCACCTGGAAAGGCTGGGGGGTGGCATCGGCACGAGAGGCCCCGGGGAGTCGCAGCTGGAAACCGACCGGCGGCTGATCCGGCGTAAAATCCATCGCCTGCAGGGGCAGATTGAAGAGGTCAGGAAACACCGCTCCCTCTACCGCCAGAAACGACTTAAAAGCGGTATACCGGTGGTGTCCCTGGTGGGGTATACCAACTCCGGGAAAAGCACGTTGCTCAATGCCCTCTGCCAGGCCGGGGTCTTTACCGAGGACAAACTATTCGCCACGCTGGACCCGACGACCCGGCGCCTCATGCTTCCCGATGGAAAGGCGATACTGCTCACGGACACCGTGGGTTTTATACGGAAGCTGCCGCCCACCATCGTTACCTCTTTCCGGGCAACGCTGGAGGAACTGGATGAAGCGGCGTTGCTGCTGCACGTCGTCGACCTTTCTTCGCCGGACGCCGCCGAGCAGTGCCAGACCGTGGAGGAAATACTGGCCGACCTCAACCTCTCTGGTAAGACAATCATAACCGTGCTGAACAAAATCGACCGGCTGTTGCCAGATGACCGGGAATGGGACGAGGCGGGTGCCACCGGGTTTTTAGCCGACCAATCCGCCGGGGACAAGACGGTGCTGCTGTCGGCGACCCGAAAATGGGGGTTGACCGGGTTGACGGAACTGATAAGCCAGCAAATCGCTCATCCCGCCACCACTTTTTAACCCCCTCCAAAATGACGCTCTCAAATCAAAATCCAGGCCCCTTAAATTCTTTTTGAATGGGTTGGTATTTACAAAGATTTCAGGGGGCAGATTTTCGGTTAAGTTTTGGGGAAATCCAGGTCCTGTGGGGTTTCTGGTTTTTCGCGGGTCATCAGGCTTTTTAGCAACCCACCCTCTTAATCCCTTAGTTAAATCCCCCGCTGGTTTAAATCCCCCTTAGTCCCCCTTTATCAAAGGGGGACACATAAGCCTCTCCCTTTTGCAAAGGGAGACCGAGAGGGATTTTATACCCCGCTGACATGGACGGGTGACGAGTTAACATAATAAGTCAGATTATTTGTGGTATAATGGGAGTATGGATACAGGTACATTGCTAGCTATTAGCGCCGGGGCTACATTTTTACTTGCTTTGGCAGCCGTTGGGGCTATTTTGCAAAATTGCATATTCAGAAGAGCGGATAGAAATAGAGAGCGCGTGATTCGTTCAACTGAAGAGCTATTTAGTTGGATGGAGGAATCATTAAGGCTATTTTATTTGCCCTATAATTACAATAAGGATGAAATTTACTTTGGTCTTATTAGAATGGTAAGTAAAAGTACAGACTCAACTGCAGCAGCCATAAAGGTTGGTAATGAATTCATAGGATTAGTTAGACGAGCTACTTACGCTCTAACTAATTATTTATCAGCGATAAAAGAAAGAAGACAGCACAAAACAATCGATGACTCAATACTTAAAGAATTCAAGGCTTCATTTGAGGGCTTTCATTTTTATCTAAATCTATTGCGCTCTTGGGATTATAAATATACCGCTTTCTTAAAAGAAGCCAAAAAACATAGTGAACTACCATTGTATGAGAATCTACAAGTTCTAGAGGAATAAGAGATTTAGCGTTACTGTGTCGCATTATGTAAATTACTTCGTGTTAGATAATAGGGGCGCACTATATATGTTATGTAATGACCACGTATAACTTGTCATAATTACGCCGCGCCCGTCTGCATATTGTACTACAT
>JABMRL010000042.1 GCA_013202615.1 Dehalococcoidia bacterium | reverse complement strand
CGTAAGTGCCGAATTCTGCCGTCAGCTCATCCTCGGTAACATCAAAAGATAGATTGCCCACATATATTTTCATAATCTGCCTCCTCTTATTCCGGATTTTATTCCCTGTTCCGCTTAATAGCCCTGTCGCCGCCTCCGTTATACGTTCTTCTTGGCTTTGATGCGGACTGCCTCGCTCTTCAGTATAGAAGGGTGGTTGGCTTTTACTTTGCGTAAGAGCCCGCTCCTTTGCACCATCTTTTAAAATCGGCGCAACAACGATTCAAAGCGATTCACTTTCATGTATTTATATTGCTAACGACAAAACTTTCATTTGCCTATTAATATCTACTAGGTCGAACTTTTCGATAGCAATCGCTACAGTAAACCGGCTTATCACCGCGAGGTTGAAAAGGGACTTCGGTGCTTTTGCCGCACTCGGCGCAGGTCGCGGGGAACATCTGGCGCGGGGCTCCGTAACTGCTGCTGCCGTCACGCTCTGACTTCCGTGCCCGGCGGCATTCCGGACAGCGCTTCGGCTCATTGGTATAGCCTTTTGTCTGGTAGAACTCCTGGTCTTCAGCGCTAAAGGTAAACGTGGCGCTGCAATCGGAGCATTGAATGGACTTGTCCTGAAAACTCATTGGATGACCTCCTCTCTTTATAATTAGTTAGAGTTTGGGTCATCCAATACTTAAGAAGACGCTGTATCAGTAGCTTCCGAGAAACTTGTTATAACCTAAACTGGAACTTACGTTAAGTATACCACAAAAGGAATACTCCTGCAATTAACGCTCATGAAGGGTTCTGCTCGGTTGTGGTTGGTGGAAGCGGATCACAGCAATTGGATAACTAGCTCATAATGTTAAGTTTGTTCAATTAAATACCTAATAATCCTTCCTTTTTCTGTCTCTTTACTTCTGCTATAATATGCCTCTAAAGAGCGAAGTTAGCGATGCAATTATCCCCGGAAGGAGAAAAAATATATACGGAGGTGACAACGAAATGGCTGGTGCATTAGAAGGCGTAAAGTGTATATGTGTTATCATGTTTCAACAGACACCGGTCGCGTTCAGCATGATGGCCGATCTTGGTGCCGAGGTAATCAAGATAGAACCCCCAGAGGGTGAACTGGGCAGGCAGCTTGGAGTGGTACCCGGTTTTCCCATCAGCCCCTACTTTGAGACGAACAACCGCGGCTTCAAGTGCATAACGCTGGACCTCAAGCAAGAGAAGGCCAGAGAGATACTCTATAAGCTGGTAAAAGATGCCGATGTCTTCGCCCAGAACTTCCGTCCCGGCGTCGCCGAGCGCCTCGGCTGCGGTTACGACGACTTAGTCAAGATAAACCCCGGCATCGTTTATCTCAGCGCCTCGGCCTACGGACCGGACGGGCCCAATGCCAAGTTGCCGGGAACGGACGGTATAGCCCAGGCGATGGGCGGCATCTGCTTCAGTTACGGCGAGCAAGGCAGCCGTGTGACCACAGGCCAGATTTCCGTAGGGGACGAGACTGCTGCTTTTCATAATTTCCAGGCGGTGATAGTCGCCCTGTATCACAAGCTGAAGACCGGCGAGGGCCAGTTGATCGAAACGTCGTTGCTCGGTAGCCAGATTCGTCTGATGGGCCATTCCATGTCACGGGTTCTTATGACTGGCGAACAGATGTCACGCAGCAGAATGCGTTTCTGGGCAGGTCATACGCCTAACGTAACGGTTACCTTCAACGACAAGAATGGCAAGCCTTTTATAATACAGGTGGTCGGCGAAGAGCGCTGGCGGAAAGGCCTGGAGAATACCGGACTTGCTGAGGAGCTGGACAAGGTCGGTTGTGCCAGGCTAGGAGATATCGCGGCCTCTCCGGAGAGGAGAAAGACCTTCACAGATACTCTGGACAGGCTGTTTGCTACCAATACCAGGGAGCACTGGTTAAGGTTGCTTCGTGAAGCCGATGTAGTAAGTGCTCCCATCAACGACGTGAGTGAAGCCGCAGTAGACCCCGATGTCATCGCCAATCAGTATATAATTGAGGTTGACCACCCCAGGGTGGGTAAAATAAAAGAAGTCGGTTTCCCCTGGAAGTTCCATAAGACCCCGGCCAAAGCTGGAATCGCACCCGAACTGGGCGAACACAACAACGAGATATTAAAGAAATTGGGCTATCCTGATGCGGATATAAAACAGCTCAAAGAGGATAAGGTGATTTAAATTCTCGGGTGTGGCAATGGCTATAGGTAGTATATGTTTTATGCCTTTAGTGTTCGTCCTTATCTTCCCCGATAATCCCGAGCAACTCCGCTAGTTTCTTACCTCTCCCAGACATCGCTGGTCGAAAATAGTAGCGTTTTGCCTCTCTATACTTGGGGGTTTCCCGCCAGTCTTCAGCCTGGTCGAGTGTCAGGTCGTCACGTGATGCAGGTCATCTGCAAGAGTGATAAAAAGTCGTTTATAACTTGTATATTATAATAGTAGAGGGAGGCCAAAGGTGTCCCAGTTATGTGTTGGCTTAATTGGCGTTGGATTCATTGCTGACCTGCACTACCTGGGCTACAAGGACAATCCCAGGGTCAAGCTTCACGCCGTCTGCGACGTGGACGAGGCCCTGCTTCAGAGACGAGCTCGTGAGTGGGGTGTCGAGAAGGTGTACACTGACTATCACAAGCTTCTCGCCGACCCCAACGTGGACGCCGTGGAGGTGCTAACACGCCACCACCTGCATGCTGAGATGGCGTCGCCGCCATAGAGGCGGGCAAGCACGTGTCAATGCAGAAGCCGATGGCGGTAAATGTTGCTGAGTGCGACGCACTTATATCGGCGGCAAAGCGTTCCGGTAAGCTGTTCCACGTATTCGAGAACTTCCGCTATTATCCTCCCATGGTGAAGGCCAAGGAGTTACTGGACTCAGGGGTGATAGGGGAGCCTTTATCTATACGTATCAAGGTGGTGCAGGGATCAATGGGAGAGGGTTGGGAGATACCGTACAAGAGGTGGGCCTGGAGGTTCGACCCGGCCCAAAGCGGAGGTGGGCGAGTCATATTGGACTATGGTTACCACCTGTTCTCCATCGCCATGTGGTTTTTGGGGGATGTGGAGAAGGTGTACGCCTGGATCACAAACCGTCCCATCCAGTACGGATGGATCCTAGACAGCCCGGCTGTAGTCATCTGGAAGTACAGAGACGCCGAGAAGTACGGATCCTACGAAGCGATAACTTCCTACGACATGTTGGTACGGTCCAAGTACACCCCCGAGGACGAGTGGGTGGAGTTGACAGGTAGCCGGGGATTCCTCTGGATAAACCGTTGCACGTCAATGCTGCTTGATAGGCCACCCCTGGTGATGTACCGGGACGGAGAAATCACTGAGTTCTCGGACATCGACTCCGATTGGGCGGCAAGCTTCATCGCCGGGGTGCATGACTTCGTGGACGGGGTAGTTGAAGGACGCCAGGTTCCGCTCACAGGGGAGGAAGGGAAGGCAGTGCTCCAGTTCTGCTGCGCGGCCCAGCTTTCGGCTAAGGAGGGTCGAGAGGTGCGTCTGAGAGAGATTCGATAGCCATCACTGTCAAGCCGGAGCGAGCTTCATTTATGATTTGCCTTCTCTAAAAGCGAGTAGCAGTGGAGAAGGAAACAAATACATAGAACTTTTTAACTTACATTTAGGTTCCTTTTTATGACTACACAATCTGACGTTTAATTTCTAATTGCACAAAATCCCAAATTTAAAAATCACACAGAATGACGCACGGCCAATGCCCAGGAGTCGGCCAGTCAGAATTAAAACGTATTGCTGTAATTAATAGCCGACTCGAATAGCAATCACATAAAGGAATCTTTTTACCAATATTTACGTAAAATACTCTAATTATGGGCTTGACATCAGTGAAAAATTAATTATAATGTAGTCTAAGAGAGTTATCATAATATGATTTACCCTTATCATTATTTGATAATATGTAAGTATATAAAACTTGGTGAGTTTCATTTTTCATGAGCTCTCTACAAAAAACAATAGCCATATTAAATACTTTTTCTCCAAACGAACCGGAGTTAACCGCGGCGGCTATAGCTGAGAAGCTCTGCATTCCCATACCCACTATATATCGTATCCTCGCTTCCTTGACCAAAGCCGGTCTGCTGGAGAAAAAGCCCGGGACAGGCACTTACGTTATCGGTAGAACGCTTTATACTCTGGGAAGCTTATACCTAAGCACCACAGATTTATATCAAGCTGCCGAGCCGGTCCTGCAAACGGTCAATGACATTACCGGTGAAGTCACCAATTTGTCGATACTTGACGATAAGGGAAATATCACAATGTTGCTGAGGGAGGAATCAAAGCATCCATTGCGGCATGTTGTCCATGTGGGGTCATCGGCTCCAGCTTACACGCGAGCATCGGGCAAGGCTTTGCTGAGCGCATTGACCGACGAAGAAATCGACCGCCTCTATCCCGAGGAAAAAATAAAACAAGTTACGAGCAAAACCGTGGCTACCAGGACCGAATTAAAAAGTGAACTGGAACAGGCAAGAGAAAAAGGGTTCGCCTATAATTCCGAACAGGCGTTTGAAGGGATTGAAGCCGTTGCCTCTGTAGTTCGGAATGCCCGGGGCAATGTCATTGCCGCTATGGCAATCTCAACGCCGGTCGTCAGGATGAACGAAACCAGGCGTAAAAAATTCGCATCGTTAGTACAAATGGGCGCCGGACTGATCAGTTACCGACTTGGCTATCAAGATAAAACTCAGCCCATAGAGAAAGTTGATGAGCTGTATGTCTGGTGGCAGCAGAGTGAGCCTGTTGAGATTTCTCAAACCGACGTCGATTTAAATACCAGAGAATCAGGTAGCGGCGGTACTCCCGAAAAACAGTTGACTTGAGGAATTACGTTATTTACCGCACGTATTAAAACGACAAAGGGGGTGATAGACTTCAAAAAAAGAACATTCATATCTCGAATATCTTTGAAAGCAAGGAGGGGAAATGAGTAGAAGTAGGCTGATAACATTAGCTATAACTCTTATGTTGTTGATTGGATTGATGGCAGCCAGTTGTGCCGCACCTGCACCTGCCCCGGCTCCCGCACCTGCACCCGCCCCAGCACCTGCACCAACTCCGGCCGCCGCTCCCGAAGTTATCAACTGGAAAGTTCAGGTTTCGGTAAGCGCATCACAGTCATTTGGCCCATATGCCAGTATACCAGAGGCTTACCATGCCGGCGTTTGGTCACACTCCTGGGCACGCTGGGTTGAAGAAGCTACAGATGGCCGGCTGCAGATCGAGCTGCTCGAACCCGATGCAGCTTACCCGGGTAAGGAAGCGCTGGAGGCTATCGGGACGCGAGTAATCGATGCCGCCTGGTCCCAGCCGGGCTGGTATGCAGAAAAAATACCGGAAATGTATGTTGCCGGTGGTATGCCCGGAAGCTGGATGAGCGTGGGTGAGTTCTACGACGCCTGGTATAACTATGGTATTTACGATAAAGTCGCCCCGCTCCATGAGAAATTGAATATCAAATTCTTCCCATCTCTCGGCATGGAGTATATGAACATCATGTCCACCTTCCCAATGCCAGACATAGATTCTGTGAAAGGGCACAAGGTTAGAATCTGGGGCGGTTGGGGCAAGTACGTTGAATTGATGGGTGCTACCGCCATAGACCTGCCCTACACAGAATGTTACATGGCTATGAAGCTCGGTACGATTGAAGGTGTTTGGACCGGCGCGCAGTCGCTTGACGTCATCAAGCTCAAGGAAGTGGTAACCGACTTCGTTACCAATCCCAACGGCTGTATCAACTCTCTCCTCATCAATATGGATGCCTGGAATGAGCTGCCCGATGACATCCGCGCCATGCTTGAGAGAGAGCAACCTTATCACTTTACCGTAGGTGGCCTTATGCTCCTGGAGCAGCAGGGTTACGCCATTGGCAAGGCAGTGGATGAGTACGGGCTCACGCTCTGGACCTGGAGTGATGAGGATATCGCCACGCTGAGACAAGGCTCCATTGACACAATCTGGCCCGAGTTCGCCGCCAAGACCCCGCTCAGCGCCGAACTTGTGGAGATAGTCAAGACACAGCTTAGAGATCACGGAAAACTTTAAACCTAATGCCGCGAGGGCTGTGGTCTCCTGACGGCCACAGCCCTCCGCTCTAAATGTAAGTGATAAATATGCAGAAGGTCCTCCGTGTTATTGATGCTACAAATGATTGGATGGGAAAGATTGCCGGTTGGCTTCTTATCCCTCTATCTTTTGTAGTTTTCTTTGACGTCATCCTCAGATATGTACTCAATATGCCTACGATATGGGTCTGGGACGTCGGAGTCCAGATACAGGCAGCAATTGTAGCCCTCGGAGGGGGCTATGCTCTTCTTCACAAAGGCCATGTTTCCGTCGACATTCTGATTTCCAAGCTGTCAACGAGAAAAAGGGCCCTTCTAGACACAATTATGTACATCTTTCTAGTTGGGGGCATTGCTATTCTTCTATGGCGACTCTCCATCAGTGCTCAGTACGCGCTAAGCATTAAAGAACACTGGACATCTACCTGGGCTCCGGTTATCTATCCTCTGAAAGTGCTCATTGTAATCGGCGTTGGCGCGCTGCTGCTACAGGCAATTGCCGGCTGGATACGTCATATCCTTACCCTGATTCATGGCGATGAGGTAGCCCGGTAATGAATATTGACATAGGGTTATTAAGCATCATCGTCCTCGGCATCATGCTTCTCATGCTTCTAACGGGATTACCGGTAACCTTTGTTCTTTTAAGCCTATCCGCCATCGGTTTCTGGTATTTAAGAGGTTTACCGGCTACCAGCTCCCTGGGACTCGGGTTCTTCTCCACCATCACTACTGATATCTTCATTGCCCTGCCCACCTTCATCTTCATGGCCACCATCCTGGAAATGTCCGGCCTTGGCGCCGCCATGTATGACATGATGCACAAGTGGATGGCAGGGCTCAGAGGTGGATTGGCCATGGGCACAATTGCCATCGCCACCGTCATGGCCGCCATGACCGGCTCCGCTGCTACGGCCACCTTGACCATGGGCTTACTGGCCTACCCCGAAATGGAGCGGCGGGGTTATGACAAGAGAATGATTATTGGTGTTATTCCCGCCGGTGGCTCCCTCGGGCCTTTGATTCCTCCCAGTGTACCGATGATTGTTGTCGCTGCCGTCAGCGAAATCTCCATCGGGAAACTATTTATCGCCGGTATTATTCCCGGCTTCATAACCTCTATTGGCTACATGGCTTACATCGGTATAAGGTGCTGGAAGAATCCGAGAATGGGACCTCCCCTGCCACCTGAAGAGCGCGTTGATTTCAGGGAAAAAATGAGGTCGCTGCGCGGTTCGATATTGCCCATTCTGCTGATTTTCCTGGTTCTGGGGTTGATATACTTCGGCATCGCTACGCCGAGTGAGGCGGGAGGAGTCGGCGCGGTTGGTGCTCTAATATGCGCCGCTATTTATCGCAACCTCACCTTGAAGAACCTGCAGAAAGCGACGACAACGGCCATCAGAATAACCGCCATGCTGATGTGGTTATTAGCGGCTGGCGGTGCTTTCTCTCAACTTATCGGTGTTTTAGGAGTACAGAGCTACCTGCGTGAGTTTCTGCTGGCGTTACCGGTAAGCCCCTGGGCAATCATCGTTGGCATACTTTTCCTGGTCTTCATCCTGGGTATGTTTATCGATGCTACCCCTATTACTGTTATCTTCCTGCCCATCTTCTATCCCATAGTTATGGCTCTTGGCTTTGATTTACTGTGGTTCGGACTGCTATTCACCATGGATATACTTGTCGGTATAATGACACCTCCCTTCGGCATGGTTTTATTCTACTTCAGGGGGCTGAATCTGCCCGGTGTAACCATGATGGATATTTACCGGGCTATCGTACCTTTCTTCCTGATAATGACGGCGGTCATGGTCCTGGTTTTCTTTATTCCGGAATTAGCCACCTGGATGCCCAATATGATGATAAAGTAAATGATTATTACAAGTTGAAGACCCGACCTTGCGGCGGTTTTAGTACAATTAACCGCTGTATTTAACCTGGTAAAGGAGTAGCAATGGAAGGATATCGAGTTGTAGACCTGAGTTTGCCTTTGATGAACGGCGGCGGATTCGGGGCGCCAGCCGAAATTACCTATCTTGACCATCGCACACGGGCGAAGATGGTAAGCGAGAAGTTTGGCATTAATCCGGAGGCTATGGGTGGTAAAGCTAACGCTATGGAGCAATTCACCTCCCTGACCTGCCATGCCGGAACGCACTTTGACGCTCCCTGGCATTACGATGATATGGCCGAGGGAAAACCAGCGCTGACCGTTGACCAGGTTCCGCTCGAGTGGTGCTTCGGCGACGGGGCCTGGATTGACCTGAGCTCGAAAAAACCCGGTGAAGATATCACCGCTTTAGATGTACAGAAAGCATTTGAACAAATTGGCTATACGCCTAAACCGATGGACATCGTCCTTATCAAGACCGGAGCCTCTGAGCATTACGGCCAGCCCGGATGCGATGAGATGAATGCTGGCATGACACGCGAGGCCACACTCTGGCTTGGTGAACGCGGCATCAGGGTCGTTGGCACTGACGCCCCCATCTGGGACCGCCCGGTTAAAATGCAGATTGCCGACCTGCAGAAAGGGGTAAGGCCGGGCAGTTACATGCAGGGACACCGCGCTGCCGGTGAAAAAGGCATGTGCATCCTCGAGTGGTTAACTAACCTTGACCAGCTACCGCACTTCGGTTTTAAGGTCTGTGCCTTTCCCGTAAAAGTACAAAACGCGGGTGCCGGCTGGGTGCGTGCGGTTGCCTTCGTTCCTGATTGAAATAAAGAGGAGGTATCATGGCAAAAAATTTGATTACCGGCGGCTTCGGGCTTTTTGGAACCTATCTGGCCAGGGAACTGCTGGCCGATGGAGAAGAAGTAATTCTGTTTCAAAGAAGGAGTAATTTGCCACCCAGCGCTGCCGACCTTGAAGGCAATGTGGAAATTCACAGCGGCGATATCGGTAACTGGGTGCAGGTGCTTGAGGTATTGAAAAAATACGATATCGATACCGTATACCATACCGCAGCTTTGCTAAGTAAAGACTGCGAGAATAGCGCCGCCAATGGTTTTAGAGTAAACGTATTGGGAACCGTAAATATCCTGGAGGCAGCCCGCTTTCTTGGTGTGAAAGATGTCGTCTTCGTTAGTTCGGGTGCTACTTACGGCCTGAAGAATCCACCAAAGCAGGTATTCAATGATACCCTCCAGAATCCAGAAAACATGTACACCACCACCAAAGTATGCTGCGAGCGCCTTGGGGAACAGTACTACCGACAGTACGGCGTTAATTTCCGGGCCATAAGGTACGCCATGGTTGTTGGCCCAACCCGACAGATTTCTTATTACTATGGCGACTGGTCAGGGATAACCGAAAGAGCGGCTCAGGGACAGCCATACGTCGTCCACTCCAACCCTGATGCCCCCTGCGCTTATATCTATATTAAAGATGCCGTGAGGGCGATGGTAGAGCTCAAGAAGGCGGAGGAAAGCCGGTTGCGGCAACGAGTTTATAACGTCCATGGCTTCATGGCCACTCTCTCCGAAGTAGCGGAACAGGTAAAAAAACACATCCCCGATTCACGGATTACCTTTGAGTGGGACAAAAGTGAAGCCATGAAGATGGCAAACAGCGGGGTCAGCTACGAAATGGAGAATGCGGTTGCCTTTGAGGACTTTGGTTATCAGACTCAATATTTTACGAAGGAAATGGTGGATGATTTCATCAAGGAGGTCAGGGCCGGACGAGCCAATCAGGCATAATAGAAATAGGCCTTGTCACTGTAAACGAGGTATCCATTTAGAAAAAATCTTTAAAGTTCCATCCGTCTGAAATAAGGAGGGTATGATGCCATCTTT
>JABMRL010000253.1 GCA_013202615.1 Dehalococcoidia bacterium | reverse complement strand
ATCTAAGCGCCTGGATGAGCGCCTTCCCTTTGTCCAGGGTCTCCTGATACTCCGCCTCAGGTTCGGAATCATAGACAATGCCACCGCCCACCTGAAAATAAGCCCGTCCATTCTTTACTATGATTGTCCGGATAACGATGTTCAGGTCCATGCCACCGGCGAAGCTCAGATAGCCAATCGAGCCGGTATAGACGCTGCGCCTGGTGGGCTCCAGCTCATCGATGATTTCCATGGCCCTCACCTTCGGCGCGCCGGTGATGGAACCGCCGGGAAACGTGGCTTTCAGCAGGTCAATCCGCCCTTTGCCCGGAGATAGTCTGCCCACGACGGTCGACGTCAGGTGGAAAACGGTGGGAAACGTCTCCAGAATCGCCGTTTCAGTCACTCTAACCGTCCCGTAGCGGCATACCCGGCCGATATCGTTGCGCTCAAGGTCAACAATCATTATATTTTCCGCGCGGTCTTTCTCACTGGAGAGCAGTTCCTGTGCCAGGGCCTTATCTTCCGCTTCCGTCCTGCCTCTCGGGCGCGTTCCCTTTATGGGGCGGGTCTCCACCCAGTCGCCCTGAACCTTGAGAAACCGCTCCGGCGAGGCCCCAACAAGGCTCACGTCTTCAAAATTGAGGTAGGAGGCGAAGGGAGCCGGGTTTATGCTGCGCAGTCGCTGATGTAGCTCGTAAGGCGAAACATTAAGGTCGGCTTCAAAGCGCTGGGACAGGTTAACCTGGAATATGTCGCCGGCACAGATGTATTCGCGGGCTCTCGCCACTGCCCTGAGGTATTCTTCCCGGGAAAAATTTGATTTCAGCATGGTGCCTTCATCAACAAAATCGCACGCTGGTGCTTCGGGAAACCGGACGGAATCGGTTAAGAGGCTCTTTAAATGCCTCAGTGTTTCCCCGGCTTTCTTTATCCTTTTTCTTTCTTCCAGCTCAGGAAACCCTGTGGCTACCAGGTAGCTTCTTTCTTTGCCGTGGTCAACGACGACAGCGGCATCGTAGAAGGCCAGATAACATTCCGGAAGCTGCAGGTCGTCAACAGCCGTAGTCGGCAGGCGCTCGATGAAATGGCAGAGGTCATAGCTGAAATAGCCAATCGCGCCACCGGCAAAAGGTATGTCAGATGGACAGCCATCAAGATAATACTTGTCCAGCAATTCCCCGACGACGTCAAAAGGATTGCCATATCTGACTTCTTTTTTATTACCCTTTAAGAGCACCACCTCATCGCCGCGGCTCTTCAGAACGAGGAAAGGGTTGCTGCTGATGAACGAATAGCGCCCCAGCCGTCCCGGGTCCATACCGCTGTCCAGGAAACAGCTATAAGGATGGTCTTTGAACGCATGGAAAACCTGAGAGGCAGTTAATGGAGTATATATCTCCTCGACCAGTGGCTGTCGTCCCATTATGTTCCTGATTATACAATGTGAAACAGACTTGATAAAGTTATCTCATCGATATCTATATTATGTCAATTACAACAATGATTGCCTGTCGCTACCCGCTCTGTTATGCTTTAGAACAGTGAAAAATAACTTCAAGCGCTTTGATTACGTTAAAATAACCGTCTTTGGCTTTGCCCTGGCTGCCCTCTGGAGCAGTTTGCATAGTATTGTGCTGCCGCTTCGGCTGCTGGACATGGTGGCTGAGACGGAAAAAAATACCCGCCTCGGTCTGCTCACTTTCGTCGGCCTGCTCCTGGCGATGATTGCCCAGCCAATAGCCGGTGCAATAAGCGACCGCTACGGATTCAAATGGGGCCGGAGGCGCCCTTATATTCTAATAGGCAGCCTGCTCGGTATCCTGCTGCTGCCGGGAATAGGCCTTTTCCAGAGTTATATTGCCCTGTTCATTATCTACTGCCTGCTGCAGGTAACCAGTAACACGGCACAGGGCCCATACCAGGCATTCATCCCCGACCTTGTCCCGCAGGGCAGGAAAGGACTTGCCTCCGGTGTTAAAAGCCTGCTCGAAATAATCGGCGGCATCACCCTGGTCAGACTCGTCGGCCATTTCATGGGGAATTATACCCCCGGCGAGGGTGCCCTGTGGCTCTGGCTCGCGCTTGGAGTACTGGCAGCCGTTCTTCTGGGAGCCATGCTGGCCACGGTAATAATGGTGAAGGAGCCGCCCGGCAGAAAAGCCACAGATGGGCCGCCCATGTGGCAAACCCTTGTCCATAGTTTCAGGTTTGACGTCAAGCAAGACCGTGATTTCATTATCTTTCTTGTCTCGCGCCTTCTTATTTTCATGGCGCTGGCGACCATCCAGACGTTCGCTCTTTTTTACCTGAGGGACGTGGTTGGCCTGGTCAATCCGGCAACGGCCACTGCCGACCTGCTTATTGCCGCGGGTGTCGGGATGCTCACTGCCGTTTATCCCGCAGGGAGGCTTTCCGATAAAATCGGGCGCCGCCCAGTAGTCATCACCTCCGGCCTTCTGGGTGCCGCCGGGGTACTGGTTATCTTTTTCGCCACCGGCTACGGCATTATCATTGCCGGCGGGGTCATTATCGGCCTCGGCACCGGGGCCTTCATGAGCTCCAACTGGGCTCTGGCCACCGACCTTGTGCCCGGCGGTGAGGAAGCGCGCTATCTAGGCCTGACCAACCTGGCGACCGCCGGCGGTGCGGCCCTGGCCCGTCTCATCGGACCGGTAATTGATTATTTCAACCATTACGGCGCTGGACTGGGCTACCAGGTGATGCTGGGGGCGTGTTTCGCCTATTTTGTAGTGGGCTCATTGCTGCTTCTGAAAATCAGGGGACGGCGCTAACCGAAGAAGGGAAAGATTGCTTTCCAGCCCATAGCCGCCAGCGTTACAAAGACGACGTACAGTAGCGTTCTGCCCAGCCCACAGATGAGAATGAACTTCCAGAAAGGAAAACGGAGTATCCCGGCGGCAATCCCCACCAGGTCAAAAACAAACGGCAGCAGTGAAAAAAGGAATATGGCCAGTGCTCCCCATTTCCTCACTCCCTCTTCTACCCTTCCGAACATTTTCCTCCGTTCCACAATCTCCCGTCCGCTGTAGCC
Source organism: Dehalococcoidia bacterium (assembly GCA_013202615.1). GTDB lineage: Bacteria > Chloroflexota > Dehalococcoidia > Dehalococcoidales > RBG-16-60-22 > E44-bin89. Next base: position 1,014 of record JABMRL010000253.1, on the reverse strand, counting down.
GGCAATGTAGCCAGTGGTCTCGCCGATGGCCGCCCCAATTCCTCCCATAAGGCCAACGAGTATCGGGCCAGCCAATCCGGCGCTGCTGTAGATTAAAATTCCCAGATTGGACAGTATTACCAGAACCGCGCCCGGGAAGATAATGGTGGCGTTGCCAATGAGGCTGACAAGAAACGCCCCCCAGTAGAAATGCGCCTTGAACTCGGCCAGCCTTTCCGGGTGGCGTCCGTAGACAAGCTGCAGGGAAACGACAGCGGCGATAACGAGCAGGAGGGCAACCACGAAGAGAAGTCGTCTCTGCCTGGATTTTTTTATCGATTCAGCAGATTTAGTTTCCATAGTACTTGGTTGATTCCCAATATAATGAGGAAAGAAATCGGCCGCCATTTGCCCGCCGAGCCTGTTTCTGATATACTTGGCTCGTATGCCCCCATCGTCTAGAGGCCTAGGACACCGGCCTTTCAAGCCGGCAACAGGGATTCGAATTCCCTTGGGGGCATTCTAATTCAACCACCGCCCCCAGCGCAAATGAGCCCCAAGATGAGTCCCCGCAGAAAGGCCCGCAAGGAAGAACAGCTGACCGGCGAGTTGTCCGGCGATCTCGCGACGTACGAGAAGTTCGGCCTCTTCCAGCGCGCCATCTCCAAGCGCACCACCTACCGCTACCGCGGTGTTCTCCTCCTCTACCAGAAATTCCTCGCCGGTGACAGTCCGTCGCTCGAGGCCTCAAAGCTGTTCCTCGCCCACCTTCGCAAGCATGGCTACGGCCCGTCCACGCTCCGCATCTACCGGGCCGCACTAAAAGGGTTCCAACTCCACTTGAGGTAACAAATACTCATTTTGTTACCTCATTGCACTTTCGAGGCGTAATATATCGTAAAAATCACGGGAAGCTCAACGGGAGTTTGACAAAACCAATCGCTGACTAGTAGCATGGTAAGGTGCGTTTGCCAAGCGACCGTTTGCTTACGCAGAAATCTTAAGAAGTAGATGAGAGAAGATGGGACTACTTGT
>JABMRL010000041.1 GCA_013202615.1 Dehalococcoidia bacterium | reverse complement strand
GCTCACCGTCTTTCGTCTTCACCAGGCTGCCCAGAGGCGGAAGCTCATAAAGCTCGTAGCACTGCGCGGTAAAACTTGCCGTGCTGGCTTCAATTATTTCACCAACTCTGTCTGCTAAACTAGAGTTTATTAGTCTCACCTCCCGTGGTACTCTATTCCCCCTTTGGAAAAGGGGGATAAAGGGGGATTCGAAATCCCTCTCAATCTCCCTTTAGGAAAGGGAGAGGTCAAATCTCTCTTATTCTACCGTCTCTTACTTCCCCTTTTCCTTTTTCTCTTTCTTCTGCTTGGCTTTCTTTACGTTTTTTCTGCCTTTACTGCCCATTTAATGCCTCCCGCTTTAAGTCTTGAGTTCAAGATTTTAAAAGGAAATACAAGGCGATAATAATCGCAATTATAAATAAAATGATAAAAAAGACAAGACAACCACGCCTGCCAGAGTTTCCGCCTGATGGCAGCGGCCTCCTCATATAGTCCCTCTCCGCTAGAGGCATAACCTTTCCTTTCCCCACAATTTTAATTACGGGGATTAGGTAATATTCTACACCCACCTCGTCCGCTTGCTGAAGCTCTTGGCGGAGGTGAGGGTGGGGATTTTTTCCTCAATGCACAAAGACTCTACAAGCTGCCAGAACTCGGCGCGGTCGGCACCGGTGACCACCGCCTGCTCGTGGGCCTCGCTCAAAGCCACCGGGTAGCCCTGCCCCCGCCGGCACTGGTCGAGAAGCAAAGCGTGCGCCATGTCCAGCAGCGCGGCGTTTTCCGCCGCCCAGCGCGGCAGCTCCACCCGCGCCACCTCTTCCTCAAGCCGTATGTAAAAGAAATAAACTCTGTGTTCGCCGTAACGCTCCTTCGTTATCTTCGACGGGCTTATGAACAGCGCCGACCTCTCGCCCGGCTCCAATACATCCATGAAGAGTTCCCGGTCGGTTACTCCGGCCACGCCTTCGCAGTCCCGACCTTTAGACAGCGGGCAGAAGCGGTCGCAGTCGGCCACCTCATGAGGGCATATCGCCACCCGCAGGACGTTGACCACATCTGTACTCCTGGGAAAGCTGATGTAGCTGGCCAGCGCCATCTTCTTATCTTGATTTTGCTTTCTCATCTCTTCCAGGCAAGGTAAAAAGCCATTGTCCAGCAACGCCTCGGTGACGAAGTCGGGAAACGCCTCCAGCCCCCAGAGAATCAAGGTGCCATCGAGCAGCGCCAGGGTACTGCTGCCCGGGGGCTGTTCCGCCGCCAGCGCAGACAGGTGGCGGCATTCCTCAACGGCGCGCTTGATGCCGAGCAATGTTCCCTCAACCATCTGCTCACGACCGCTAGCCGCCGCCGGCTTTATCACCAGGTCTTCATCTTCAGCGTAGAGGTGCGGGGCGCTATCCAGCAGGGCATCCGGCTCGTCGCCATACCTGAGAGCAACGGTACCGATGTTTATCAGGTAGCACCGCGTGGAACGGTGCCGGTCAACGTCAATGTGAGAGCCATCGGCGGCGAGCACGTTGAACTCGGCGGGGGTGGTTGGCGCCGGGTATCGTTCCGCCAGCCCGTCGCACAGCTCCGCCACCAGCCACGTGGTCCGGCTGGCCGCAACTTTCCTCTTCAGTTTCTCCAGGTCTACGGTTTCGTCGCCAAAGATCTGCCGCGCGTACTGAAGTCGCTGCTGCCTTTCGGCACGGCCTTCCTTCAGGCGCACCACCATGTTGCTGGCCTGTGTGGCTATCTTGGTTAAATCCAGCGACACCCCTTTCCCCTCTACGGCAAAGTATAATTCATCACTGGAATGAACTCAAGCCAGTAAGACACCGAAAGCAAGGGTATGATATTATGAGAGGGAGGTTCAAATGCTTCCAATCCTGCTGAGCGTTGCCGTTATCTCCTTCTCCGGGGTAATGATGCCCGGCCCCATGCTCGCCGTCACCCTAGCGAAGAGCTACAGGTCACCATGGGCGGGAGTCTGGATTTCCCTCGGCCACGCCGTGATTGAAGTACCCTTAATCCTGCTCATCTACTTCGGCTTCGCCCAGTTCTTTCAGGTCACTGTTGTGCGCCTGGCGCTGAGCGTGGCCGGCAGCGGCATGATAATCTGGATGGGCGTGAGCATGTTCCGCGCCCGCAGCGAGGTTGCCGGGAAAGGGAAGGACCTGCCCTATAACGCCTTCGCCGCCGGTATTCTGACCAGTGTCTTCAATCCTTTTTTCCTGGTCTGGTGGGCGACCATCGGCGGCATGCTCATTATGCGCATCCTCGAATTCGGCACAATGGGCCTTATTGCCTTCATCATTGTACACTGGCTGTGCGACCTCGCCTGGCTGACACTGGTATCCAACGTGATTTACCGGACGCATGCCTTCTGGAACCAGCGCGTGCAGGCGTGGCTCTTCATCGCCTGCAGCCTGCTGCTGGTTGGCTTTGGCATCTGGTTTCTGATATCGGGCATCAGGCTCGTGATTTAGAGGTGAATTATGAAGGCAGGTTATGTTTATGACCCCGTATATCTGAAGCATGAAACCGGCTCTCACCCGGAAAATGCCAAACGCCTGGAAGCGGTTATGGCCCACCTTGAGGAAACGGGGCGGCTAGAGCAGCTAACGCCGGTCAACCCCCGCCCGGCCACCACGGAAGAGTTGAACTATGTCCACCAGGCATCATATGTCTCGCACATCAAAGATGCGGCGCTAGAGGGCTTTGGCTGGCTTGACGCCGATACGATAATGTCGCCGGACTCTTACGATGCCGCGCTGTATGCCGCCGGCGGCGTCATTGAGGCAACCGATGCCGTCATAAGCGGCAAGGTGAACAGCGCTTTTGCCCTGGTCAGACCCCCCGGCCACCACGCCACCGCAACGGCGGCCATGGGCTTCTGCCTCTTCAACAACATCGCCATCGCCGCCCGGCACGCCCTCAAGAAGCACAAAATCGAAAAGGTCGCCATCATCGATTTTGACGTGCATCACGGCAATGGCACTCAGGAAGCCTTCGACAGCGACCCTCAGGTCCTGTATATATCCACCCACCAGTACCCCCACTATCCGGGCAGCGGGACCATTTACGAGACCGGGAGCGGCGCCGCCCAGGGCAGCAAGGTCAACATCCCCCTGCCCGCTGGTTCCGGCGATGATGAATACCGGCAGGTTTTTGAGCAAATCATCGTGCCGGCGACCAAGCGTTTCCGCCCAGAGCTTATTCTGGTGTCCGCCGGCTATGACCCTCACTGGGCAGACCACCTGGCCATGATGGAGGTCAGCACAACCGGCTTCGCCGGGATGGTAAGAACCATAAAGGAACTGGCCGACGAATTCTGCGACGAGAAATTGGTTTTCACTCTTGAGGGCGGCTATAACCTGAAAGCGCTGGCGGCGTCGGTGAAGGCCACCTTCGACGTCCTGCTAGGCAACCCGGATATCGAAGACCCGCTGGGGCAACCGGAGCGCCGGGGGGCGGCGCCGGACATCAGTGAACTGGTCACGCAGATAAAGGAAATACATAAAATTACCTGAGGTATTCTAAAGAGTAATAAGATGCTCAAGGATTTGATATTTTATACGATTGCCGCTAACGTGATTGCCCTGATTGCAGTAATTGCCGGGGCAAGCTTGGCTGTAATCCTGTTTTCGTCCTTGCTGATTCCGCCAGTTATTCTTATTGCCTGGAGAATTATCCGCTGAACAGACTGCCCAACGCCTGATTCAAGGCCACCAATCTCAATCTTCGTAACTGCATGGACAAGGGATTGATTCCCCATATGCAAGTTACTATTGACACTACTTCCCCATATACATAAACTATGAGATAAATTCCCTTCTTAATAAAGTCTCCTTCGTATAATAAGTAGGAAGTTATCACATGCCACTTAGTGACAGAGATTATTACAGGGATAACTTCAGGGGTTCGCCCAAACCACCTCAGCCAAAGCGTTCACTATCAGGATGCGGATGTTTGCTGACAGTAATCGTTGTTGTAATAATGCTAGTGATTATAGTAGGGGTATTATCGGACTATCAAAACTCAAACTATCATACAAGTCCTCCAACAAGTCCAACCCCTTCTCCTAAACCGCCACCAGTACAAACACCAGAACCAGAGCCAATACCAGTGCCAACACCATCAACTCCACCCCCTGCACCAGAACCGGAGCCAAAACCCGCACCTACTCCAACCCCTACGGAAAAACCCACAGCACCTTTAGAAGAATTACCAAGTATAACAAAAGAAGTTAGCCAATCCACTGAAGTTATTACTAGACAATATACATGGACATATAAAGGTGAGTGGACTTGGGAAGGAACTATATCACAGTCACTGTATGAATACTATCAAGGAATACCACGACTTCCCACACAGAATTACTCAGTTTATGTGACTCATCCGTTAGATGATATATATATAGAACACATAGTTGAAAAGATACAGGAGGCTGCTCTAGAAGCGGGATTTAGTAAATATGAAACCGTAGAATTCGCTGCTAGCTTCGTTCAAAGTCTTCCATATACCGATGACTCTATTACTACTCCCTACGACGAGTATCCTAGGTATCCTATTGAAACCCTTGTAGACAAAGGTGGTGACTGTGAGGATACCTCAATTCTGCTAGCATCAATAATTGAGAAGATGGGTTACGGAGTAGTATTAATAGAGCTACCTCACCATTGTGCGGTGGGTGTAAAGGGTGGGGAAAATGTATATGGTACGTACTGGGAATATGAGGGTAGTAAATACTACTATATGGAGACAACTGGCGAGGGATGGGAAATCGGACAACTCCCAGAAGAATATACGAATATGTCGGCTTCTATATTCCCGATGATTCCAACCCCAATTCTTACTCATGACTGGAGTATAGAAGGGAAAGGAAACGTCGGTGAATTGGAAGTCACAGTTTACAATCTAGGGACTGCTACAGCTTATAATGTATCTGTGTTAGCAGGTTTTGATGCGGGTGAAAATAAGATTTGGAACGGACAACAAAGTGACTACTTTCAAATACGACCAGACCATCAGGTTACAATAACGTTGAATCTTCGTGTACCACTGGACAAACATACTCGCTTGATAGTACAGATAGGAATAGATAATAATCTCGTGGACGAAAGTCATTCTGAGTGGACTGATACCTAGTGGGACAATAATATTATTTGCAGGAGTTAGTATACACGATTAGGCCTTAAGTCACATTATGCCGCAAATCCGGCGGTATCGGGCACCGCTCACACTTCTCATCGCAGGGTTCAACATGAATTACAACGCTGGCATGCTGTAATTTGCTCTTAAT
>JABMRL010000040.1 GCA_013202615.1 Dehalococcoidia bacterium | reverse complement strand
TAGCGCTCATAGACGCGCTGGACGATTTCCTCGAAGTAGCTGTGGCGGTGCTTTAAATATTCCTCCGGCGTCCACATTCGACTTTTCGCCGCTGAAATCGCCGAGTGAATCGCCCGGGGGTTATGCTGCTTGGGGTCGAGGTCAAGCGCCTGAAGGCTGCGCTTGACCAAGCTCATCTGGTCCTCGGCGTCGTAGATAACGAAGCCGCGGTTGACGCCGACGGCTTTGCCGTCACGGTGCAGGATTCGGGCACAGATGGCGTGGAAGGTACCGATGGTCAGCTCGTCAACAGAGCTGCGGGCCAGCTTCCGTAAACGCGCTTCCATCTCCCGGGCCGCCTTGTTGGTGAAGGTGACCGCCATTATGCGGCGCGGGCTGACGCCACAGACCTTGATGAGATAAGCGATGCGGTGGGTGATAACCCTTGTCTTGCCGCTCCCGGGCCCGGCCAGAATCAGCACCGGCCCACTTATGGTCTCAACGGCTTCTCGCTGCGCGGGGTTTAGTTCGGACAGGATGTCCATCCTCTAATTATAACATTTCACCCCGGCGCTTTTATACGCTCTGGCACGACCAGCAGCTTCACAGGTCGGCCTTGATTTTACCCCTGCCATTCGATATACTTCTCAATATGCGGATGCGAACTGCAAGATGGCAATTAACTAACCGGAAATCCATTCCTGTCCTCATTGCGGTGCTCCTGGCGGTTGCTTTCGGCGCCGTGGGCTGTGAAACGCTCTCTCCGCCCTCCTCATCGTCCGGTGCCAGCTCTCTGGCAGGCGGCATATTCAACCAGCAGAATACCGGCATCTGGGTCAGCGGAGAGGGAAAGACCAGCGCTGTCCCGGACGTTGCCGTACTCAGCCTGGGCGTGGAGGTTCAGTCAAGCAGCGTGGCCGAGGCACAGAGCTATGCCGCCACCACCATGACCGCCGTGGTCAACGAGTTGGACAATTTCGGCGTCGCCGAAAAGGATATCAAGACTTCCCAGTTCAGCATCACCCCGGTGCGAAGGTGGTCGGAAAAAGATGGCCGCGAAATCCTTATAGGCTACCGGGTGACCAACACGGTAACCGCCAGGGTGAGGAATATTGACGATACCGGCGCTATCATCGACGCCGCGGCAAGGGCTGGCGGTGACTATATAGTAATCAGAAGCATCAGTTTCACCGTGGATGAGCCTTCGGCATACTATGAAGAGGCCCGGGAACTGGCCATGGCCGACGCCAAAGCCAAAGCCGAGCAGCTGGCGGACCTGGGCGATGTGAAGCTGGGCAGGCCAATTTATATCAATGAGACTGGTGCCTATATGCCTGTGGTGCGTGAATTCTATGGGGAAGCGGCTATGCCGGCACTGGCAGCACCTTCCACCCCCATCAGCGCCGGGGAAACGGAAATCAGGCTGTCCGTACAGGTCGTCTACAGCATAGAGTAGGCGTCCAGGCTACGGCCAGAATCAGCCGGCTCTTGCTTTTTCAACGGCTAAAATGCTACAATAAAGCTAATCCAGATTTTATGTTAAGAATAGGCCATGTTCACCGGAATAATAGAAGAGATTGGTAAGTTAATCTCGGCATCGCCCACCAGGCTGACCATCGCCGCACCGAAGGTTGTTGACGGCATGAATCCGGGCGACAGCATCGCCGTCAACGGCGCCTGCCTGACCGTCACCGATTTTGACCGCGCTTCGTTCTCCGTCGATGTCATGCCGGAAACGTTGCAGCACACCAACCTGGGGCTGCTCAAAGCCGGGGACAGCGTTAATCTGGAGCGACCGACAGCGCTGGGCGGTAAGATGAGCGGACACCTGGTTCAGGGCCATGTTGACGATACCGGTCGCATTGTGGCACTGGAATGGGAAGGCGAGGCACTCCTTCTCCGGTTCGAGGCTCCGGCTGAAGTCCTGCGTTACGCCGTGCCCAAGGGATTTATCGCTGTAGATGGCATCAGCCTGACTATAACGGAGAAGGACAGCAGTTCATTACGTGTCTCCGTGGTTGAATATACGCGCCAGAATACCACCCTTGGCAGCCGGAAAAAAGGCGACGTGGTGAACCTTGAGGTGGATATTATCGCCAAGTACGTGGCGCAGTTCACCCAGCCGCAGACCGGCGGTCTGACCGCGGAATTTCTGATTGAGCACGGATTCACCATCGGATGACAAATCAGTGGAGTGAAAATGAGCACCGGTTTGGCCACGATTCCAGAAGCAATTGAAGACATCAAAACCGGCAAATGCCTCATCATAATCGACGATGAGGACCGGGAGAACGAGGGCGACCTGGCCATGGCAGCGGAGAAGGTAACCGCCGATGCCATTAACTTCATGGCCAGGCATGGCCGCGGGCTTATCTGCCTGCCTATCACCGGCAAGCGTCTTGACGAGCTGCAAATACCCATGATGGTGGAGCATAATACATCCAAGTTCACTACCGCGTTCACCGTGTCCATCGAAGCCAAGCATAAAGTGAGCACCGGTATTTCCGCAGCCGACCGCTCTGAGACGATAAAGGCCGTACTTAACCCCGCCACACAGCCCGAGGATATTGTCCGGCCGGGACATATGTTCCCGCTGCGCGCCAGAGAGGGCGGCGTCCTGGCAAGAGCAGGACATACTGAAGCCATCGTTGACCTGTCCAGAATGGCCAGCCTCTACCCGGCCGGAGTCATCTGCGAGATTTTGAAAGAAGACGGCTCTATGGCCCGGCTGCCCCAGCTTAAACGAATGGCCACGAGATTCGGGATTAAAATCGTGACCCTCACGGACCTTATCGCCTACCGGTTTCGCCACGACAGGCTGGTGCACCGTGTGGCCGAAGCCAAGCTACCGACGCCGCACGGCAATTTCACCGCCATCGCCTACCGAAGCGATATTGACCCTGATGAACACATCGCACTGGTGATGGGAGATGTAGCCACCGATGAACCGGTGCTTGTCAGGGTGCACAGCCAGTGCCTCACCGGCGAGGTATTCGGCAGCCTGCGCTGCGACTGTGGAGAACAGATTCAGATAGCGATGAAAAGCATCGCTGACGAGGGACGAGGCGTCCTCCTCTATATGAGGCAGGAAGGACGGGGCATAGGTATTCACAATAAAATCCGCGCCTACGAACTTCAGGACAAAGGACTGGACACGGTAGAGGCCAACCTGTCGCTCGGGTTTGCCCCGGACCTGCGGGACTACGGCGTCGGTGCCCAGATTCTGGCCGAGCTGGGACTGCATAACATCCGCCTGCTCACCAATAACCCCAAGAAAGTAATCGGTCTGGAAAGCTATGGGCTCAAAGTTACGGAGACCGTGCCCATTATCACAAAACCGAACCCGTTCAACAGTCGCTACCTGAAAACGAAACGGGAAAAAATGGGACATACCCTGAAAATTACCGGGATGCCTCCCGAAAATGGTGATTAATCCCGGCGAAAAAGGAGAAGACTATGGGCAAAAGATATGAAGGCTCACTGCTGGGTAAAGGGCTAAAGTTCGGCCTCGTCGCTTCCCGCTTCAACAACTTCTTTACCCAGAAACTGCTGGAAGGGGCGCAGGACGCTTTGCTGCGTCACGGTGTCAACGAGGCAGACATCGAAGTTGCCTGGTCACCGGGCTCATTTGAGATACCGCTTATCGCCCAGAAAATGGCCCGGTCCAAAAAGTATGACGCCCTTATCTGCCTGGCAGCGGTCATCCGCGGCGGCACGCCGCACTGGGAGTACATCGCCGCCGAAGCCACCAAAGGGATAGCCCGCGTCAGTCTTGAGACCGGAGTGCCGGTTATCAACGGCATCATCACCACGGAGACACTCGAACAGGCCGTGGAACGTGCCGGCTCCAAAGCGGGCAACAAAGGATTTGACGCTGCGGTCAGCGCCATCGAGACGGTGAACCTGCTTAAG
>JABMRL010000252.1 GCA_013202615.1 Dehalococcoidia bacterium | reverse complement strand
CCCCGCCGCTCCATATCATCCAGGACCGCCTCGAAGGCGGTCAGATTGGCGTGTATATCCGCGATGATGGCGTAACGCATGGTATTACTATAGCAATTTTCGGGTAAGATGAGAAGGTGGGAGGGGGGAAGGCGGCACAGGCTAGGTGGGGGAAGTCGTCCCTATAGGAATCACGCCTCTACTTTTGGTCGAACATCTACATCCATATTTAGTGCGCCAGCAATCTTAACTAATGTTTCAATTGTTGTGCCCCCATCGCCCCTTTCGAGCCTACATATGGCTGGCTGATGCATTCCTGTCATTTTGGCCAAATCTCGCTGGCTAATAGACAACTCATTCCTGCGAGTAATGATTGCTTGAATAATCCCATACTTTGGCTTCAAGGCTTCATATTCAGCCTCGATTTTTGGATCTTTAAGAAGTTGCGCCTTGAAATCCTTGAAGTTAGTTCCGTCCATCAAAATCACCACCCGTAACCTTTAATCACTTTTATATGATAACATATTTGTTATCATATGCAAACGGAAAGTGGCATATTCACACGCAATTAACACGCTTCATGGGTAATCATCCTGCGTATAGCTACCTCAATCTCCCGTCTAGGTAATTTATCGCTCTTTTTCTTTATTGCGTGTAATAAAATAAACTTCCTGCCAGTGAATGTGAAATAAAAAATACGATAGTAATCAGAACCATGCTTAATTCTTAATACCCAAATCTTACCCTCGATTTTTTCCACATAAGGCCAACCAAGGGAAAGTTCAAATTTGTACAATAAATCAAAAACATGTAGAATTTCACCAATCGCAGAATGTGGCTGACTGAGTATGAAGTCTTTAACTGGCTGGCTGCCATCCGCATCTTTGTAAAAAACAATCTGCCACTTCATTGCTTCATTCTATCACTTCTGTTGTCCATTTCAAATTGAACCACTACCCAAACCCCCTTTCCTTTTTTGACTTATTCAGCTATAGATTATATAATTGGATTTACATCATTTAACAGGTGAGAGTGGGATGAAGCGTGGCTTTTTAAGTGTGGTGATGAATATATGTATCATGCGTTGCCCGCAAGGGCTAGCGGCTGGTGAAACTATGTCGTGGAGGGTAATGCATGATGAAAACAATATCGGAAATCAACGAGAAAATACAGCAGGGCAAGGCTGTAGTCGTCAATGCTGAAGAAGTCATTGACCTGGTCAAAGAAAAAGGCGTAAAGCACGCCGCTCAGCATGTTGACGTTGTAACCACGGGCACCTTCGGCCCGATGTGTTCCTCAGGAATCTACTTCAATATCGGTCACAGCAAACCGAGAATCAAGCTGGGTGGCGGTCGCGTCTACCTCAATGATGTCCTGGCCTATCCCGGCCTGGCGGCGGCGGACGTGTTCTTCGGGGCAAATGCCCTGCCCGATGATGACCCCAGAAACAGGATGCACCCCGGCGATTTCAACTACGGCGGCGGTCACGTCATCGAGGAACTGGTGGCGGGCAAGGACATCCGTTTCACGGCGAATGCCTACGGCACCGATTGTTACCCGAGGAAGCGGCTGGAAACGTGGCTGAACATCAAAGACCTGAATGAGGCAGTGATGTTCAATGTCCGCAATGCCTACCAGAACTACAACGTCGCTGTAAATCTATCCGACAAGACCATCTATACCTACATGGGAGTGCTCAAGCCGCGGCTGGGCAATGTCAACTACTGCAGTGCCGGGCAGCTATCGCCATTGCTCAATGACCCGTACTACCGGACCGTCGGCATTGGCACCCGGATTTTCCTGGGCGGAAGCGTCGGCTATGTCGCCTGGCAGGGGACACAGCATAACCCGAATGTGCTCCGCACGGAAGCGGGTGTGCCGAAGAGGAGTGCCGGGACGCTGGCCGTAATCGGCGACCTCAAGCAGATGAGCCCGCAGTGGCTTGTCGGGACGAGCATGTACGGCTACGGCGTTACGCTGACCGTGGGGGTCGGCGTTCCCATCCCCATCCTCGACGAGGAAATCCTCCGCCACACGGCGGTCACCGATGCGGAGATATACGGCGCGGTGATTGACTATTCGGATGCTTATCCCAACCAGAAGCCGGACATCGTCGGGGAGGTTAGCTACGCCGAACTGAAGAGCGGCACGGTGAAGCTGCAGGGCAAAAAGGTGCCTGCCGGCTCTCTGTCCAGCTATTCAAAAGCCTTGGAAATTGCGGATATTCTGAAGGACTGGATAAAACGCGGCGAGTTCCTGCTCACCGAGGCGGTGGCGCCGCTGCCGGGCGTCGAGTCCGGAGTGGCCTTCAAACCGTTGCCGGAACGCCCGCTTGAGATTTAAGTCGATATCAACTGGAGGTAGCAATAATGGCCGTTACGAAAAGAGTGGTTCTGCACTTTCCCAGGCGGCTTGTTGAGCAGCCGGTCATCTACCGCCTGGTCAAGGATTACAACCTTGAATTCAATATTTTGAGGGCGTCCATCACCGCCGAACCGGAGGAGGAAGGGCTGCTGGTGCTGCAGCTTAAGGGCGAGCAGGAAGAATACGATAGAGGCGTTAAATTCCTGCTCAAGTCCGGGCTTAAAATCCAGTCGCTCAGCCAGGACGTTACCCGGAACGAGGCGCGCTGCACGAGTTGCGGAGCCTGCGTCACCCTCTGTCCTCCCGGCGCCTTCGTGGTTGACCCGAAGACGAGGCAGGTAAACTTCGACGACGAGAAGTGCGTGGCCTGCGGGCTGTGTATCAAGGCCTGCCCGCCGCGGGCGATGGAAGTCCATTTTTAACGAGATGTATCAGCCGCGTACCTATCGCCACTGGGTAAAAGGCGATGACCTGGTCGATTTCAGGGTTGCGGTCAAGGAGACGGACCTGTACCTGCGCGCGGCGAGCGACCTGCACCGCAAGGCGCACCGGCTCGTGCTGAAGCACCGCGATGGTATAGAGAAGTATATTGCCCGCCACCCTGATTTCCTGGCCTCCCTGGAGCCGGTTGAGGTTGGGTCGCCGGCACCGAAGATAGTCCGCGCTATGGCCGATGCTGCCCGCCTTTGCGGCGTCGGCCCGATGGCGGCGGTGGCGGGGGCCGTTGCCGAGTACGTGGGCGAAGAGCTGCGGGAGTTCTCACCGGAAATCATTGTGGAGAACGGCGGCGATATTTTCCTCAAGAGCCTGCGCCGGAGAACAATCGGTGTCTTTGCCGGCAATTCCCCGCTGACCGGCAAGCTCGGGCTTCAGATAGAGCCGGAGGACACGCCGCTGGGCATCTGCACGTCCTCGGGGACGGTGGGGCACTCGCTGAGCTTTGGGCGGGCGGACGCGGTGATTGTGCTCGCCGAATCAGCCACGCTGGCCGACGCCGCGGCCACTGCCATCGGCAACCGGGTCAGCGACGTGGCGGATATAGAGAAGGGCATTGAGTTGGCGCAGAATATCGGGCAGCTTAAAGGGGTGGTCATCATCAAGGACGACCGCCTGGGGGTCTGGGGAGGGGTGAAAAT
>JABMRL010000251.1 GCA_013202615.1 Dehalococcoidia bacterium | reverse complement strand
CCTTACCCTCAACTACTTTTGAGCTGTTTTTCAAATAGCCTTCTTTTTCAAGACGATGGAGCGTTGGGTAAAGTGTGCCCGGACTGATGTTATAGCCATGCCTGGCCAGCTCCTGCGTCATCTCTGCCCCGAAGATTGGCTCCTTCGAAGCATGATATAGAATGTGAATCTTGATGAATCCTAAAAAGAACTCTCTATCCAGCATGATAACACTATCCGATATTGTGATACGATATTATATTCTACAGTTTCTTCCCCTGTCAAGATACTATCCGGAGGGTTTTATTTGCATTTGGTTGATACCAGGTATTGAAATGGGAAATGTCGGATAAGAGAGCTGAGTAGATAAGATGTCCTCAAGCTATTTAATAACTATTACGATGAACGCGGATGGAATAAGAAATCCGGAGTACCGGCTGGGAACAAAACCAGGTTGCCGGGGCTTGATAAGCTAGCCGCTGATGTGATTCCTTAAGACTCCGATTTTATCTATCCCCATTTCAATTTTATCCCCGATTCGGACATTCATCTGAGGCGCGTACTCTTCGGTCGCCATTGCACCCGTGGCAATTAGATCACCGGGGTACAGAGTAATATCCTGAGAAATAAACTCGATTATTTCGGCCACATTAAGCCTCATATCCGAAGTGCTTCCCTTTACTTTAAGCTCACCATTGATTCTGTATTCCGCAGTCAGGTCCTGGGGGTCGGGGATTTCATCCTTTAAGGTGATGCAGGGGCCTATCGACTCAAACGTATCAAATGATTTTGCCAGACAAAGATAGAAAAATCCGGGCAATCCTTCCCTGCCTGGGCCAAGCCCTCGCTTTATCAAGTCTATTGCGGTTACATCGTTCACCACCGTGTAGCCAAAAACGCAATCCAGGGCATTGTCCTTTGAGACGCGCTTTGTCTTTTTGCCAATTATCACGCCCAGCTCCATTTCACAGGAAACTTGCTCAGATGACACCGGCCATATTATTCCTTCCCCCGGGCCGATTACTGTTTGCGGCAGTTTCCAGAATGTTTCAACTGTCCCCTCGTATGGCTCAACTATTTTCATCATAGCCAGATAGGCATTGTAGTTCGCACCAACATTCAGAGCCCTGAATACTTGAAGGGGTTTGAGTATTTGAACTTCGCCTTTTTCATAAATTATCTTGTCTCCACTGGCAGAGTACTCCAATGACTGTCTCTTTGCCTCCGACCTGTTAAGAAATTCGTTCGCTTGTTCAATGCATGCAACACCTTCACCCTCACGATTGATTAAGTCAATCATGGAGTCAGGAACTTGCTGGCTCGCAGTATCTTTTGCCCTTTCGGCTGGAACACCTTTTTCCTCGCAAAGAAACTTTTCAAACGTTGCTCTTAAATCAGCGATCTTCTCCCCATGCACAAGACCAATCCTGCTGCCAGACTCCTGTTTTTTAAAAGTAACAATCCTCATGGTACAATTTTGTCCTTTCTATTTTTCTGGTCCCAGGAAGTTTAAGGCAGCCGACCATGTAACTGTCTTTCAGGCATTCCCGGTTTTATATTTAACATCCGCCGGCGATTTCTGTCAAATTTTCTGTCCGATTTATTACCTCATTATAAGATACCGGTTCCGTTAGAGGGGACAATATGAATCAAATAATGACTTTGTTTAGATAGTTTTTAGAAGTCACAATGTCTTGCTTTGTTCAATGTTGAACAATTGCCCATTTCATCAAATTACACCTTGACATCCCGTCAAATGGGGCTATAATTTGCTCAGCAAGACTAGAGCTGACAGTAAAAGAGGTGAGTAATGTCGCTGAGGCCGGCTTTTGAATTAGGGCTGTGGAATGCGTGGATTTTCATGATTTGGCTATTAATACAGACCCTCGCAATCAGGTTATTTAGCAAGGAAGTATATAAGAAGGCGGGGCAACCCCCAGATATGAAACCCAGCCGAATGTATAAAATAATTGGCTATATCTCAACGCCAATGTGGCTATTAGCTACCGCATATTCTATTTTCCTGCCGTTTAAATTAGGCACGATATGGTTTGCTACAGGTCTCAGCGTTTTCTTGCTGGGCCTGATTATAAATACAATTGCAACAATCAACTTTGCTGCGACTCCTATGAATGAGCCCGTTACCAGAGGAGTGTATCGCTATTCACGACATCCGATTTACATGGCGCTCCTCTTGATATATCTCGGTGTTGGTATAGCTTCAGCTTCCTGGGTTTTCCTGTTACTTACGGTCTTAATGGCAGTACAGGTAAGTTTCTCTATGATTGATGAAGAATGCTATTGTTTAGAGAGATACGGTGACGCTTATAGTGAGTATATGAAAAATGTACCGAGATGGATAAGAGTTCCTAAATAGGGGAAGGGTACTATGGAGGCATTGATTTTCTACATCTTCCTGGTAATCTGCTTCCTGTGCTTTGTTCCGGCGCAATCATAAATACAATATCACCGATATTTCAACACTGTAATTATAAATCTCTTAATTATGAAATCACTCATATTTAGCATTAATACTATTTAAATGGCATCTTGTTTGCCGATAATTCTAAGTTAGCTTGTTCATTACTGCCTCAATTACTTTCTTCAAAAAGTATTGACAATTAATGAAGTTAATATTATTATAGTTATGGGCATATGCCCATAACTACAGGGGAGTTCAGTGCTTATGCCAAGGCCAATTAAAGACCGGCGTATTGCTTACATGCCAGAAGTGACCTATTTCAAGCCGGCTGGTAGACCGCTGCGAGTGCTGGAGGAATCACGGCTTTCTATTGAAGAAGTTGAAGCGATAAGGTTAAAGGACTTCAATGGTCTTGAGCAGGAAGAATGCGCTGAGAAAATGAATATATCACGCCAAACCTTCCAAAGAGTACTAGGGGCAGCACGTCGTAATATTGCAGATGCCCTGTTTAATGGAAAAGCTATCCGGGTGGAAGGAGGCAATTTCGAGATATCGCCACCTATTGTACCCGGGCAGCCGCCAACACCTGGATGGGCTTCTACACGCGGGAAGGGTAGACGCGGGAGACGATGGTAGTGAAATGGTAGGAAGCAATTTGAAGACAAAAATTATCGATAGTCTGCTCGATACACTGAATTTTGACGCACGGATAAGAGATGTACGCCAAGGACCCTTTCAGACGGCGGTATCAAGTCGTTACTGCGGCCTAGCAGCAACTCCCCATGAACCCGGGAGCCATCATGAAAAGGCTCCGGTAAATGAAGCAGGCCTTTTAATGGATAAGAGCGTCCTGGAACTGGCCGAAATGGCCAAATCACCGAATTCCTATGAAGCAGCGATTGGAATGGCAACCATCAACTCTCTCTTGGAAATAGATAATAACCGCTGTATTGAACTCAATGCGGGCGACCTGCTGGCTGAGCGCGGCAGAGGTAAAACAGTGACTCTCATCGGGCATTTTCCCTTTGTACCGAAGTTGCGCCAGATAGCCAGGGAACTCTGGGTAATAGAGCGACAGCCCCAGGCCGGAGATCTACCCGAGAACGAAGCAGAGAAATACATTCCTGTTGCTGAGGTCATCGGCATTACCGGGACCGCTTTCACCAACCATACCATTGAATACCTGCTTGGGCTATGCGCTCCGGACGCTTTCGTGATAGTTCTGGGAGGTACCACTCCGCTATCTTCGGCTTTATTCGCCTACGGTGTGGATGCCGTCTCGGGCGCCCGGGTTGTGGAATCAGAAACAGTGATGCGTGGAGTCAGCCAGGGGGCAACTTTTCGCCAGCTCAAAGGGCTCAAGCTGCTAACGATGATGAGATAAATTCAAAAGAAAGGAGGTGAAAGATATGATAAATCGTGGAGCAGGACGCGGAGTGGGGTCCAGGGGAGGCATGGGATTCGGCTTCCGCGGCAGTTCTCCGCCCTGGCCTTATGTAGGCAGAGGCAGAGGAGGTTTGCCGAGATGCAGCTATTTCCTCAGCGGTGTTGCCGGTACATCACCCGCTGCATCCGCAGCTCCTGAACAGGAGCTGGCTGCGCTCAATGACCAGGCACAGGCCATTAAGGCACAGCTCGACCAAATAGAGACCCGAATCAGGGAAATTAAATCGAAGGAGAAGTAATAAAACGACTCGATCTGGCTGAGATAATTCAGCCTCACCTCCTCTCAGACAGTTAGAAGGAGAATAGTTATGAAGATAGCGATTTCGGCTACAGGTAGTACTCTTGATGCTGAGGTGGATCCACGCTTCGGTCGTTGCCAGTATTTCATCCTCATTGATACAGAGACGATGCAGTTTGAAGCATTAGAAAACGCCAGCAGCATGGCCGCCGGCGGGGCAGGGATTTCCGCTGCCCAGACAGTCGCCGACAAAGGAGTGCAGGCGGTGTTAACCGGCAACTGCGGTCCCAATGCTCATCAAGTTTTATCCGCGGCTGGGGTTCAGGTGATAACCGGTGTCTCCGGAAAGGTTAAAGATGCCATCCAGAGCTATAAATCAGGCCAATTCCAGACCAGCTCCCAAGCCAATGTACCTGACCACTTTGGTATGAGTTATGGTGGGGGAGCAGGTGGGGGAGCAGGTGGGGGCATGGGACGTGGTATGGGCAGAGGCATGGGTAGAGGTATGGGCATGGGTGGTGGCATGGGAACCGGAATGATGCCGCCATTTTCACCCACATCCCAGCCGTTGAGCCAGGAACAGGGACTGGATGATTTGAAAACCCAGTCGCAGATGCTGGCACAGCAGCTCTCGGCGATGCAACAGCGCATTGACGAGCTGGAAAAGAGAAAATAAAGAGCAGTTAAATCCTTACAGGAGGTGTAATTATGCCCAGAGGAGATGGAACGGGACCACCCGGGGGAAGTGGCCGAGGTACGGGAGGAGGTGTTGGCAGAGGCAGCGGAGGTGGAGGCAGAATGGGAGGCAACCGCCCCGGAGCCGGCCCTAGTGGGAACTGCGTTTGCCCCAGCTGTGGAGCAACAATGCCCCATAAAACTGGCTCTCCCTGCTACAACCTGAACTGCCCGAAATGCGGCACGAGAATGGTGAGACAGTAGGGTGATAATTTCCGTTGCCAGTGGAAAAGGGGGGACCGGGAAAACACTGGTCGCTACCAACCTTGCACTGTCGTTAAACGATGTGAGCAAAGTACAGCTTCTTGATTGCGACGTTGAGGAGCCAAATGCCCACATATTCATAGAACCCGTGATTACCCGCCGGGAAACGGTCTCTATCCCGGTGCCCGTGGTGGACGAGGATAAATGTACATACTGTGGTCTGTGTGCCGAGATTTGCGCCTACAACGCCATAACGGTCATTAAAGAGCACGTTCTGGTTTTCCACGAACTCTGCCACGGATGCGGTGCCTGCAGCTATCTATGTCCGGAAAGGGCGATTTCAGAACAGAAAAAGGAGATAGGCGTCGTTGAATCAGGACAACTGGGTGAGATGAGTTTTGTCCATGGAAAACTGAACGTAGGACAGGCCATGGCGGTGCCGGTAATAAAGAAGGTTAAAGAGAAAATAGAACCGGACGCTATAGCCATAATCGATGTGTCACCGGGGACATCCTGTCCTGTCATTGAATCCATTAAGGACAGCGATTTCTGCATACTGGTAACCGAACCCACGCCTTTCGGGCTCAACGACCTTGTCCTGGCCGTTGAAACGACGCGGAAGCTGAACGTTCCCTGTGGTGTTGTCATCAATCGTGTGGGTATCGGGGACGGACGGGTGAAGGCATACTGCCAGGAAAATAATATTAAGGTTCTCCTCGAAATCCCCCTGGATACAACCATCGCACGCCTCTACTCCGAAGGATTACCACTGGTTACCTATATGTCTTCCTGGAGGGAAGAATTCGTCGGGCTTTATAGGCTTATACAGGAGAGACTGCATGAGGGAAGTCGTAGTACTAAGCGGTAAGGGAGGCACCGGAAAGACCAGCATCGTCGGAGCCTTTGCCGCACTGGCGCAGCATAAAATATTGGCCGACTGCGATGTAGACGCTGCCGACCTTCACCTGATACTCAGGCCGGAGCTAAAGGAAAAACACGAGTTCTGGAGCGGTCAGACAGCCTTTATCGATAGGGGTGTGTGCACTGAATGCGGCTTATGCCGGGATGTCTGCCGCTTTCAAGCTATCGATAACTGGATAGTCGACCCCGTCTCCTGTGAAGGGTGCGGATTCTGCTATCATGTATGTCCGGTACAGGCCATTACCATGCAGGAAAACCTCGCCGGGCATTGGTTCCTCTCCGAAACCAGATACGGACCGCTTGTTCATGCCAGGCTCGACATCGCCCAGGAGAACTCCGGGAAACTCGTTGCCATGGTCAGGAAACAGGCACGGAAAGTAGCGGAAAGCGAAGAGGCGAGTTACATCATAAGCGATGGGCCACCCGGTATCGGCTGTCCCGTTATCTCCTCGTTATCTGGAACGGACCTTGCCCTTCTCGTGACAGAGCCTTCACTCTCGGGCATACATGACCTGGAGCGAATACTAGATGTTTGTCAGCATTTTGGCATCACCACTATGGTATGTATAAACAAATATGATATTAACGAGGATAATACACGAAGGATTGAGCGTTATTGTCTTACTCAGGGAGTGGAAGTAGCCGCCAGGATTCCATTTGATAACGTGATAACCGAGGCCATGGTGCACGGGGTGCCGGTGGTCGATTACACCGATAATGGTGTAACTCACGAATTAGAAAGGTTGTGGAAACTAGTAGAAACCAGGCTTAACAGGAAATCAAAATAGATCGGAGGATGCAGTAATGAAAATTGCCGTTATTACTGAGGACGGGAAAACTATCAGCCAGCATTTTGGTCGGGCGCCGTTATATGTGGTTGTTGCCATTGAAGACGGTAAGATTGTGAGTAGAGAAACGCGAGATAAAAGCGGGCACCACACTTTTGCCGCCCACCATGCCGATGTCAAACCTGGGGAACCTCACGGCTATGACGCCGGCGCTCAGGTAAGGCATTCCAACATGGCAAGCACGATTAACGATTGCCAGGTTCTTCTCGCCGGGGGTATGGGCTGGGGTGCCTACGACAGTTTAAAAAGCCATAACATCGAACCAATTGCTACCGACGTAGAAGATATCGATGAAGCAATTCAACGCTATATTGATGGCAAACTTGAGAATCTGATGGAACGACTGCATTAAGGAAAAGGAAGGTAATCAGCATGACCAGAGCAAATCGTGCCGGTAACCAGCAACCGAAGACTATTGAGGAAGAGATAAGGAAAAGTCTCAATGGGGTGTTGGTACCGGGTGCTAATCGAAGTATAAATGGATTGAATTTGATTCGTGATATATCTTTATCTGACGGTAATGCCGGCATCACTCTCGCTTCGGCAGCCTTGAACAGCGAAGCCCAGAACTGGATAGCCGCTAAAATAAAAGAGACCTGTTCTAATATAGCTCAACTGAAAAGCGTTGATGTGCTTTTCACCGACTCCAAACCTTCTGAGCTGAACGATATATCACATGTCATTGCGGTGATGAGTGGTAAGGGTGGTGTCGGCAAATCCTTAATAGCTAGTCTTACCGGGCTATCTCTAGCCCGCCAGGGATACGAGGTTGGCATACTGGACGCCGATATTACCGGCCCGAGCATTCCAAGGATATTTGGCATCGACTCTCGACCCGGAGGCAGTGATACCGGCATCCTGCCGGTGCCAAGCAGAACGGGAATCGAAATCATGTCTATAAATCTCCTTCTGCCCAACGAGGACGACGCGATTATCTGGCGTGGGCCACTCATCAGCCGCACCATAACGCAGTTCTGGGAAGAGGTACTCTGGGGCAGGCTTGATTATCTGATTGTAGACCTGCCTCCAGGCACGGCTGACGCTTCTTTAACTGTGATGCAGACACTGCCCATCACAGGAATCGTCATCGTCTTTACCCCGCAGAATCTGGTGGAGATGATAGTGAAGAAAGCGGTCAATATGGCAAAACAAATGAGCAAACCGATACTGGGCGTAGTGGAGAATATGAGCTATATCGATGTGCCTGATACCGGCAAGCGTATGGAGCTCTTCGGTAGTAGCAAGGGTGAAGAAATGGCCAAAGTAGCCGGGGCCCCTCTTCTCGCCCAGTTCCCTATTGACCCCGAACTGGCCATTCTCTGCGACCAGGGTGAGATTGAGCGATACGATTCTGAAGGCCTGAGCGCTTTTGCAGACGCATTCAATCAAGCAATGTCAGCCAGAGTTAGTTAAGGATGTTCTACCATGAAAAATAACCGCAGTTCACCTTTTGATATTCTAGCTTCAGAATATGATGCCTGGTTCGAACAGGAAGGCAAGCTCATCTTCGATATCGAAGTCAGAGCCTTTCAGGAAGTGCTTCCTCTTTTACCCAAACCGTGGCTCGAAATTGGTGTAGGCAGCGGCCGCTTTGCTCAGGCACTGGGAATTGGGACCGGAATCGACCCTTCAGTTAAGCTGCTTGAGATGGCCAAGCGCCACGGCATCAACGGGTTTTTAGCAAGAGGTGAAGACAAGTTCTTCGAGGTGGAGACCTTCGGCACCGCATTTCTGATTGTGACCCTTTGCTTTATCAAATCACCCTTGGATGTTCTTAGCGAATCCCACCGTATACTGAAAGACGGAGGGAGGATAGTATTAGGGTTAGTATTGCGGGATAGTCCCTGGGGAGAATATTATCAGACCAAGAAAAGGGGAGGACATCGTTTTTACCAGCACGCGACGTTCTACAGCTACCAGGAAGTTTCGGATTTCCTGAAACGCTCCGGCTTCACCATCAAGAAGGTAGTTTCTACGCTTTTTCAGAAGCCAGGTGCGATAACCGAAATGGAATCTCCCCAGGAAGGATTTCATTCAAGTGCTGGATTCACTATTGTGGTAGCGAATAAAACCGTGATTTCAGAGCATAAGGGTGATAGATGATGGGGACCAGCATGAATTCCATTATCTATGGTCCGGTGCCGTCGTGGCGCCTTGGTAGCTCATTGGGTATAGACCTTCTATCAACCAAGGGCAAGACTTGTTCTTTTGATTGTGTTTACTGTCAGTTAGGAAAGACCATTCATCGGTTAGCCGAACGTAAGGAGTTTGTGACCATATCCGCATTAGCTGAGGAATTAGAACGAGTTAAAGGAATAACAGCTGACTATATCACCTTCTCAGGAGTAGGCGAGCCAACCCTGGCTGTTAATCTTAGTGAAGCAATAACACTAGCTAGATCTGTTTTAAGATTACCAGTTGCTGTGCTTACCAATTCTTCATTGATGACCAGAGAGGATGTCCGTAACGACCTCAGCATGGCTAACGTAGTAGTAGCGAAATTAGATGCACCCGATGAAAAGATGTTCTGCGAAATAAATCGGCCAATTACCAAGTGCCGCCTTAAAGAGATTATTCAAGGTATGAAACACTTTAGAGAGCAATATCAAGGAAGGTTGTCGCTTCAGGTGATGTTTGTTAACGCCAATAAACACCATGCCAGAGAAATAGCGGCAATAGCCAGGGAGATTTCCCCGGATGAAGTGCAGTTAAACACGCCACTACGCCCCTGCGCCGTTCAGCCCCTGGTCCCACGAGACATCGATTCTATACGTGGGGAATTTCATGGCCTGAAGAATGTGGTAACTGTCTATGAAGCAACAAGACCAGAGGTAAATCCCCTGGATTTGAAGGAAACTTTAAAACGTCGGCCTAGGATTAATACGTGAACTTCATTCTATGCGCCCCTTGCTATATCTTGACAACTACTCCTAGACGACCATAATTAAGATGCTTGCGCAATAATAAATGGCAGGAGGTGATAGATGAGCTTTAGCAAAAGCATTGAAAAAAAGAAAATCGTATAGAATTCCAAATTGAGGTTTCCGTATAATATATTGCTGACTAAAATAACAGGCAGGTGAAGGAAATGAACGAAATACCAGGTGAACCAGTACGCCCGGGGAGTATAACCCTGGAACAAGCTCGTAAGATTGTTGACGCCATGGTGGAATACGCTATCAAGACTAAGCCGGGTCGCGGTATGGCCTTTGCCGTAGTAGACGAATCTGGTGTTCTCCTGTACTTTGCCAGAATGCCTCAAGCCTCGCTGATTAACCGACAAATGGCGGAAAAGAAAGCCTGGAGTGCCATAGCATTCAAACGGGACACCAGAGCCACTCGAGACCTATTTGTAAAACTGGGTCTTGGACCCGCCGATTTCTGCGAGCCTGACAGATTAACGCTTATACCTGGTGGCAACCTCATTCGGACCAAGGAAGGCTATACTGTTGGTGCTGTGGGCACTAGCGGTCGCCATTATGATGAGGACGAGGAGCTGGCACTGGTTGGCGTTAATGCTTATGAGTAACCCGCTAGCCATGGTCAACTGAAAAAATGTAAAGTAATTATACTATCTTAAAACAACAAGGCATTACTTGTTGTGGAGTATAATAACAGGCAGGAGTACAAAGTATTAACTTGAGGTTAAATGGCGGTAAGGCGATATGAGACATAGACACAAGGATAATCTTGCCGGAGAGCATCGTATTAGCGACATTGGTCAGCTAACGCTTTTTTGTCTTTTCATGGCGCTCTGGATATCTGATATGGTCCTGGATTACTCCAATTTTCTTAATGAATATATACAAGTAGTAAGGTTACCCATTGGCATTTCACTACTGATTATATCTGGTTACATGGCAGGAACAGGCCTTCTGATTGTATTTGGTAAAAAAGCGAAATCACAAGGTGTAATTAGAAAAGGCGTATTCCGTCTCGTGCGTCATCCAATATACCTGAGTGAAATAATACTGTACCTGGGGTTGTTATTACTGAACATATCTCTAGCTTCAGCTATAGTATTGGTTATCGCCATGTTCTTTTTGCATCATATATCTCGCTATGAAGAGAAGTTGTTACTTGATAAGTTCGGTGATGAATACAAACAGTACATGAAAGAAGTGCCGATGTGGTTTCCACGCCTTTATAGAAAATAAAAAACAGCACTGGCAGCGGCTGGATTTGAACCAGCGACCAAGGGCTGATATGCCCTCTGCCTAATGGTGAAATTGAAACACGGCTCAGGTAATTATAATTCTGACTAAAGTGTGATTGATACCATATTAAATCGGATTTAATATACCAAGGGATGCATGAACACTTGACGCAAATACGGAATGCTACTAAAAATGCCGTAGCGAACGGCATTTGCTTCATAGAAAGACAGCCTCGCGATTGGAAAGTCACCGCAATCCGCTCTTCCACGTTCCGATTATTTTACCAAATGCTGCTACCGTACCTGTCTATCTACGTTTTGTTGCTGGGAGCTACTGGTACACAGCTGGGTATCGTCAATAGCGTAGGTATGGCCGTGGCCGGTTTAACAGCTCCTCTTACCGGATGGTTAATTGACCGGTTCGGTGCTAAAAATATTTACCTGGTTGGCATCACCTTCCTCGCCATTTCCTGGATTGTTTATGCCATCGCCCCGAACTGG
>JABMRL010000250.1 GCA_013202615.1 Dehalococcoidia bacterium | reverse complement strand
CCCGGTCAGGGTATCCGCACCCCAGACCTTGAGCTTATCTCCGTCCCGGAATATCTTGGAAACCTTGCCCCTCAGATAGAGCACTCTTTCCTCGTCCACCACTTTCTTAATATATTCTTCGTAGCCCTTGGCATCGGAGCGGATATCCATGTAAAAAATGTAGGTCTGGCCGTCCGGAACGGCCTGCTTGTAAAGCAGCGCCTGCTTTGCTGCGTACATGCAGCATATCCGGGAGCAATAAGAGACACCGTGTTCCGGGTCGCGCTGCCCGGCGCACTGAACGAAAACAACCTGCTCGGGTATCTTCCCGTCAGACGGCCTCCTGACCTCTCCTGACGTTGGCCCCGAAGGTGAAAGCAGCCTTTCGAACTGCAGCCCATCGATGACGTCCGGGTCCGGGGCATATTCCGCAAGGCCGTTGCACGGGAAAAGCTCATATCCCGTGGCCACGATGATGGCGCCGACTTCTTCTTCGCTTATCACGTCTTCCTGCTGGAAATCGATAGCCCCGTTGGGGCAAACGTCCTGACAGGCGTGACACTCACCGCCATCGAAATGCAGACACGTCTCGCGGTCGATTACCGGTCGCTGCGGAAACGCCTCCGGGAAGGGAACATATATGGCGCCGCGCTGCGAGAGACCGCGGTCAAACTCGGAAGGAGCTTTAACGGGGCAGCTTCCCAGACAGAGCCCGCAGTAGTTACACTTACCCTCATCAACCATGCCGGCTTTTCTCCTGATGCTCACCTGGAAATTGCCGACGTATCCGGAGACATCCTCTATTTCCGAGTAGGCGTACAGCGTGATGTTGGGATGTGAAGCCACCTTTGCCATCAGAGGCGAAACCATACAGAGCACGCGGCCAGCAATGGGAAACGTTCCTGATAACTGCGCGGCATGTCCACCGATGCTGGGATTTTTCTCCACCAGCACCACATCATAGCCGCTATCGGCGATGTCCAGGGCCGCCTGCATTCCCGCCACCCCGGCCCCGATAACCATCACTCTCTTGGTCAGCGGGACCACCAGCGGCGTAAGAGAAATATTGCGACGCAGCTTTTCGATTACCGACTTGATGATGGCAACCGCTTTTTTCGTGGCCCTCTCTTTATCGGCATTGTGAGGCCAGCTGCACTGTTCCCGAATATTGGCTATCTCGCAATGATAGGGATTAACGCCCTCAGACGCTGCCAGTTTACGAAAAGTATTCTGATGCAGAGAGGGCGAGCAGTTGCTCATGACAATACCGTTCAGGTCTTTTTCTTTGATTGCCTTCCGCACCAGCTCCTGGCCGGGGTCGGAGCACATGTAAATATAATGCTCGGTATGGGCTACACCGGGGTAGTCTTTTATCTGTTCCACCACCCGCTCCACATCCACCGAGCCGGCGATATTCAAGCCGCAGTGGCAGACAAAAACCCCGATTCTTATATTTTTCAACTCGCCTCCACCTTCTCTGGCGTCGGTTCCCTGGCGGAAAACAGCGTGAGAACTTTGCTGGCAGCCCCGCTCCCCTGGGCCACTGAATCGGGGATGTCCCTGGGGCCCTGGGCCGTTCCCGCAATGTAGATACCGGGGATAGAGGTCTCCAGGGGTCGGAACTTATAATGAACCTCAGTGATGAATCCATGTATATCGGTCTTTATGCCGAGCCGCTGCATTAACTCTACACCGGCTGGATTGGGTACCATGGCCATAGCCAGGACCACCATGTCACAGGACAGTTCGATTTTCTTCCCGGTCAGAGTATCCGCTCCCCAGACCATCAGTTTGTCGCCGTCACGGAACACCTTGGACACCCTTCCCCTCAGGTACAATACGCCGTCCTCTTCAACAGCGCGCTGGATGAATTCCTCGTAGCCCTTCCCCGTACTCCTAGTGTCCATGTAGAAAATATACGCCTGACCGTCGGGGACGGCGTGCTTGTAGAGCATGGCCTGTTTCGCCAGATACATGCAGCACACCCGGGAGCAATAGGGAACGCCGTGCTCGGGGTCGCGAGAACCCACGCAAGAGATGAACACGACCTCTTTGGGTGATTTGCCATCGGATGGCCTCAGCACCACCCCGGCGTTGGCACCACCGGGAGCAAGAACCCGCTCGAATTGAATCCCGTCCAGTATGTCAGGGTCCGGGGCAAACTCGGAGATTGCCTGCTGGGGGGTCAGTTCAAATCCGGTGGCAACGACAATGGCGCCAACCTCCAGCTCTTCATAACTGTCAACCATCTCGTGGTCAATAGCTTTTCTTTCACAGGCGACTTCACAGGAGCGGCATTCACAGCAACCGGCACAGTTCAGGCAGCGTCCAGCTTCCGCCACAGCCGTCTCCTCGTCAAGGCCGAGTTCCACCTCGGCGAAAGAGCCTTCTCTCCGTTTCAGGTCAAGCATCGGCATCGCCGCTCTCGGTTTCGGCGGCACCCCTTCTTTGGAGACTTCTTCGACCTTCTTCTGCTTTTCGGGCCTTCCCTGACGCAGGTCCGTGCCACTCAAATAGCGGTCGATGCTTTCCGCGGCTTCTTTGCCGGCAGCAATCGACCCGATGACATCCGCCGGGCCGGAGACCGCATCACCGCCGGCGAAGACACCGGCCATACCTGTCTCCATCGTGACCGGGTCGGCGGATATGGTGCCCCGCTCAGTATAAGCTAGTTCCCCGGGCAATCCTG
>JABMRL010000249.1 GCA_013202615.1 Dehalococcoidia bacterium | reverse complement strand
AGCCGTGGCCCAGCAGAAGACCGGCGCCTGCCTGAGCGTCCACCCGGGACGAAACCGAAAAGCGCCGTTTGACGTGGTTGACATCCTCGAGCAGGCCGGGGCAGACCTCAGCCGGGTTATTATCTGCCACATTGACGCCCGCATTCGCGACCATGAAGGACGTACGCAGATGTTGCAAAAAGGCTGCGTCCTGGAATACGACCTCTGGGGATGGGAGGGCCATTTCCCCAGCTACTGGACAGCGGACGACTACATGGACCTGCCCAATGACACGCAGCGCATCCACGAAATCCGCCGGCACATCGAGGAAGGATACCTGAACCAGATTGTCATGTCACATGATATCTGCGCCAAGACCAGACGGGCGCGTTACGGCGGGTGGGGTTATGCGCACATATTGAATTATGTGGTCCCGATGATGCGCCAGAGAGGCATAACCCAGGAGCAAATCGACACCATCATCATGGCAAACCCGAGAAGGCTCCTGACCTTTGTGTAGCTATTAATCTTTATTTATCGCGCTTACTTTGGGGCGACAATTTTATTCTTCAGTATCCCTATTCCCTCGATTTCAACCTCGATAACGTCACCCATCTTGACCGGGCTGGCGCCGCCTTTCGGCGTACCCGTCCAGACCACATCGCCGGGACGCAGGGTCAGAAACGCGGTGATATCCCGAATGAGCCTCGACACCCTGAATATCATGAGGCTGGTATGGCTGTCCTGCCTCGTCTCCCCATTTACCCGTCCTTTAATGGCCACATTGTGCGGGTCGATATCAGTAACCAGCCAGGGGCCGAGCGGCCCGGCGGTATCACAGGCCTTGGTCCGGGTTAGGTCCAGGCCCTGGCTCTTTATAAACCAGTCTATCGCCGTGACGTCATTGCCACAGGTATAGCCCAGGACATAGTCCATCGCTTTCTCTTCCGGAACGTTCCTGGCCAGCTTTTTTATCACCAGGCACAGTTCAGCTTCATAGCGGAGGTCAGTGGATATGGCAGGATAGATGATATCGTCCGCCGGCCCGATTACGGTATTCGCCGGCTTGAAGAACAGGTTCGGTTCCTCCGGCACTGGCCAGTCCATTTCCTTTATGTGGTCCATGTAGTTCCGCCCGCAGGCCACACCCGTTGTCGGTTCCGCCGGCGCCAGCAGCCTCACGTCCGACAACCGACACATTTCCTTACCACGGTCGAACTTGTCGTAAAGGTCGCCGTCGAGCGCGAATATGGTCTCATCTTCCAAAATACCCCAGCTCACCTTACCCTGCCACTCAAAGCGTACAATCTTCATTCTGCCTCCTCAGAAGTATTTATATTTATTCCACGTCAGGATACATCGGATTCTTACGGCGCGTCAATAGGTCAATAATAGACTGGCAGCCTGTCATCTTTATGATTGAGCAGGCACAGCATAGAAATCACTTTCACAGGCAGGTATAATAATGACTGATATAAGTAACACAAGGAGGTATATATGGTAGTATCCGCAGGGCAGGTCAAAAAAGTAGGCGTTATCGGCGCCGGGACCATGGGCCACGGCATAGCCCAGGCCTACGCACAGGAAGGCTATCCGGTTACCATCACCGATGTTGCCAAATCGGCATTAACCGGTGTGAAAGACAGGATAAAGTCAAATCTGGGCACACTGGCATGCGAAGGACTTATCTCGGAAAAAGAAATAGAAAATATCATGGGCAGGATAACCGTGGTCGACAGCCTGGAAAATGCGGTCCGTGATGCCGACCTTGTTACCGAGGCTGTCTTTGAAGACCTGCCCACCAAAACAGGTATCTTTCACGAAATGGAGAAGTTCTGTTCCCCGGAGTGTCTTCTGGCCAGCAATACCTCATCATTCCCGATGACCCAGATATCGTCACAGATGGAAAGGCCGGAAAGAGCCATTGTGACTCACTGGATGAACCCGCCCTACCTGGTGCCACTGGTGGAAGTTGTGCCCGGAGAAAAGACATCGGAAGAGACGTATAAAACGGCCCACGAAATCCTGGTGAAAATAAAAAAGGTGCCGGTAAAAGTGCAGAAGGAAATCCTCGGCTTCCTCATCAACCGTATTCAGTCGGCGATGAACCGCGAGGTATACCATCTTGTGGAAGTCGGTGCCGCCAGCGCCGAGGATATCGACCGCGCCGTGGTTACCAGCCTTGGCTTCCGCCTGGCATTCCTGGGACCGCTGCTGGTGAGAGACCTCGCTGGCCTGGATGTTGAGTGCAAGGTGGCCGATACGATACTCCCCGTGCTGGACTCTTCAACACAGCCGAACCGATTGCTCAAAGATATGGTCGACCGCGGTGATTATGGTACCAAGACCGGGAAAGGTTTCTTCTCCTACACGCCGGAATCAATTGCTGAACTCATTAAGGAGCGCGACCGCAGGTTCATCCATCTGCTTAAGGAGCTTTATTATTAGTAATTAATTATCGGGCTTATACTTCTTCCCGCCATTCGGTTATGCGCGATGACCAGATACGCCCGACCGCCTTCTCCAGTATCTCCCGGCGGGGGTCCGGCACATCGAGCGGCGGTAAAACACGGTCTTCAAATAATCTCAGGAAGGGACAGCGCCCCTGCAGTTGCATTACGGTCTGGCGGGGGCCTCCATAGACCACATAGTCAATCAGCTTAGCCTGTGATTCCAACTGCTCCCGTGCGTGAAGGCATACCCTGTCCAGAAATT
>JABMRL010000248.1 GCA_013202615.1 Dehalococcoidia bacterium | reverse complement strand
AATACTGTACGTGTTGCTGTTGTATATCTTTCCGGGGGGTAGCGGCTGGTCAATGTGAACGAGCTCGTTGCCGGTGGCCAGAACCGCCACCACCGGGCGGCGGACAGCGTTTACCTTGCTCATGCCCAGTGAAGCCAGAACGCCGACTTCAGCAGGCCTGAGGACGGTGCCTTTCTTCAGTACGGTTGTTCCCCGGGCGATATCCTCTCCGGCACGCCGAATGTTCAGGCCGTGTTTAACTTCACATAATATTCCGATTTCGCCGGTGTCTGAACCCTGGCGCCGGGCTTCGTCCGTGTCTTCAAAGCGAATAACGCTATCGGCGCCTCCGGGCACCGGCGCGCCGGTCATAATGCGGATGGCTGTGCCTGGCGTAACCTCACGCTGGGAAATGGAACCAGCGATAACAGTGTCGATAACGCGCAGGATGCGCGGCGACTGGTCGCCGGCGCCAGGCGTATCACCGGCTTTCAGGGCATAGCCGTCCATAGCGGCGTTGTCCAGTGGCGGTATATCTATATGGGAGATGATGTCTTCGGCCAGTACCTGCCCCATTGATTCCAGAAGTGGAGTTTCCTCGGCTTCAAGTATGTCTACACAGCCGAGCACTTTTTCCAGGGCCTCTTCGACGCTTATCATCGTTTCATTCCTCTGGCAATTTCCTCTGCTTTGAGAAGGTCGGCCCGGGTGTTGATATTAAAAAAGCTCAGGTGTTCGGGGTCGAATGGCTCAATTTCGTCGGCTTCCAGGTATCTTGTCCTGGCCATCGGGAAGAGCCGGTGTATCGGTAATTTATCTTGCTTCAGCAGGTGTTCCATGGGTTCCAGGCAGTTCTTGGTATAAATGGCATGCAGCGGTTCCACCAGATTGCCCATCCTGGGTACCACGAGGTCGAAATCGGCCAGAACTTTCATCATATAACGCAACAATGCCGTATTTAAAAAGGGCATATCCGAGGCGACTACAAGGTTGCAGAATGAGCTTGAGGTTATCAATCCAGTGTAAACACCACCCAGTGGACCTCTACCCGGATAAATATCGGTCACTGTCTTTAACCCGGAATAATTATCAGATTTAACCATGACGTTATTGCTGGCGGTTACAAGTATGGTCTCACGGGAGAGGGGAGTTACCCGATCTATTACCAGGTCCAGCAAATTTCGGCCGCCAACGGTTTCAAAAACCTTATCGCGCCCTAAACGTAAACTCTTGCCTCCGGCAAGAACAATGCTGCTAATTTCCAATGTAATAAAACACTTCCTGCCACCCCATCCCCTGTTTTATTTTACCATGACTGCCGGTGTACGTCTAGAGGTGGAAGCTGACTTCCGCCCTGTTTTCCCTTTACAGTGCTGGCTTCAGCACGATAATTTGGGTGGTCGGGGGCATCTCTCCGGCCCTGAACTCGACTTCACTGGCATCGGGTTGACTGGTATCACTCTTGCCGCGCAGGAATTCCTCCACACCGGCTATCGGGAAGTCACATTTGCTGTTCTTGAAATGCATCGGGATGACCACCCTGGGCTTGAGTTGCTCGACAACCCGGCCGGCAACGGCGGCATCAATGGTATAAAAACCACCCACTGGCAACAGGAGCACGTCCACGGCGCCTGCCTGTGCCGCCTGCTCGGCGGTCAGTTCGTGACCCAGGTCTCCGAGATGGCATACCTCTACCCCGTCGACCTCGAAGCAGAGTACGGTATTGCTGCCCCGTTCCTTCCCCCCGCTGGAGTCGTGGAAGGTGGCAATGCCCTTGAATTTGATGCCTTTGATTTCGGCATCGCCCTTTACCACCTGGGGAGCACCCTTTACGGCGGCAACATTGCCGTGGTCGAAATGGTCATGGCTTACGGTAGCGATATCGGCGGACTCATTAATCGTCCCGTAGAGGAGTTTATCATTTGGCTCATAAGGGTCGGTGATAATCCTCACCCCGCTGTCCGAGGTGATGAGGAAAGACGCGTGTCCCAGCCACTTTATCTTCATCTTATGCCTCCTGTTTTATGCTATTTTGACGGCTTCTGTGCCAGGGAGACAACCAGGTTGACCAGTGTTCGCACCGGCACACCGGTAGCCCCTTTTATCTGGTAGCCGCGCTCTTTATCAGTCAGGCTGGTGCCGGCGATATCCAGGTGTACCCAGGGGGTGTCATCGACAAATTCGGCCAAAAACTTGGCGGCGGTAATGGCTCCGGCTAACCTGCCGCCGACGTTTTTAACATCGGCCACGTCGCTCTTGTTCTGCTCCCCGTATTCGTCAAACATCGGCATCTGCCAGACGAGCTCACCGGCTTCATTGCCCGCGGCAATAATGCGGTCAATTAGCTCCTGGTTGTTGCCGAAGGCGCCGGTGCAGATATCACCCAGCGCGATGCGGCAGGCACCGGTCAGCGTGGCGGCGTCAACCATTTTCCCGGCGCCGTGTTTTTTGGCATAACTCAAGGCATCGGCCAGTACCAGCCTCCCTTCGGCGTCGGTGGAGATTATCTCCATCGTCTTGCCGTTCATGGCGGTGAGGACATCCCCCGGCTTGAGCGCGTTGCCGTCGGGCAGGTTCTCCGTTGCCGGAATGAGCGCCATCACGTTTATTTTGGGCTTGAGCTGGGAGATAGCAACCATCGCGGCTATGACCGCCGCGCCTCCCGCCATGTCTCCCTTCATTTCCTCAAGCTTATCCGATGGTTTTATGGAAATGCCGCCGGAGTCAAAGGTGATTCCCTTGCCTACCAAGGCGATATCCGGTTCTTTTGCCGTGCCGCCTTTATAGTTCAGCACCATGAATTTCGGTGGCTGTCGGCTTCCCCGGGAGACGCCCAGCATCCCGCCCATGCCCAGCTTCTTCATCTGCTCAAGGTCAAGTATGGTTATTTCCAGTCCCTGCTCCCGGGCCAGTCTGGCAGCCGTTTCCGCCATATCGGTGGGCGTCATGTAGTTGGCGGGTTCATTGACCATGTCGCGGGCAAGGTTGGTCGCCTCGGAAATAATCCGCCCCTTGTCGGCGCCCTTTTCAAGCCGCGCTTTTAACCTGCCGGCGCCCACAATGGAGAGCCGTTTGATTTCACCGGGCTTGTCCTCTTTCTTGGTCATGTGCTTGCGGAACGTGTAGGTCCCGAGCAGAGCGCCTTCGGCAATGGCCTGGGCGGCATCACCGGGGCCGATTTTGTTTATATTTGCTCCCTGCGGAACGGTGGCGATGGTGCTTATTTCCCTGGCGCGCAGCCAGCGGCAGGTCTCGGCCACCGCCCCCCGCACCTTATTGACGGAGAGGTCCGACTTTTTACCCAACCCGACCACCACCACGCGGGCGGCCGGCAGCTTGCCGAAGCTGTGCAGCATCGTTACCTCGTTCAATTTTCCTTTTATTTCGCCCTGCTTGATGAGTTGTGCGACGGCGCCGCCGAGTGCCCTGTCCACCGTGGCCGTTTCCCCGTCCGGGCTTTTCATACCTTCGAAGTGGTTCACGAGGATAGCATCAGCGTCAATACCGGCAATATCACCGGCGGTGACTTTAATCTCCATACTTTATATCTCCTTTCATCGGTTTACCTCTCTGACAACCTT
>JABMRL010000247.1 GCA_013202615.1 Dehalococcoidia bacterium | reverse complement strand
CTTCCATGGTGATGCAGAACGCCGCCGAGGTTCTGGCCTACGGCACGGGCGTGGTCGTGCAGTAAACTTCTAAACGCACGAATCTGATGAATTATGCACTCCATTCACGTATGGGATTAGTATAAAATGCTGGCAAATCTGTCTGGCTGGGTCACCCGTCGCGAGGGACGCAAGTTCCTGAAGCTACACGACAAAATCGACGATTCAGTATTTGCGGGCGCGAAGGATACGGGGACGATATCGCTCTACATCCACATCCCGTTTTGCCGGACCCTGTGCCCGTTCTGCTGCTTCAACCGCTACCTGTTCCGGGAAGATAAAGCCAGGCAGTATTTCAAACAACTTAAAGGCGAGCTTGACCTCTACATCAAGAAGGGCTTCACCTTCTCGGATTTCTACTTTGGCGGCGGCACGCCGACCATCCTCATGGACGAACTCGAAGGCTTTATCGGCTATCTCAAAGCCAATTTCAGCGTCAAGCGAATTTCACTGGAGACGACCCCCCGCGAAGTGAACCGGGAAAACATCGCCCGGCTCAAGGCAGCAGGCATCAACCGACTATCCATCGGTGTGCAGAGCTTTGATGACGACATAGTCAAAGCGATGGGCCGGCCTTTCGGCCCGAGCGAGGAAATGAAGCAGCAGGTGCTGATGGCGCAGGGAGAGTTCGACACCGTGAATGTCGACTTCGTTTTCAATTTCCCGGGCCAGACCATTGACCAGTTTAAAGCGGATGTGCAGACATTCAAAGAACTGAAAATCGACCAGGCTACCTTCTACCCGCTTATGGCTTCCCCGCACAAGAAAAGCGCCCTGGAAAGACGCTTTAACCGGGTGGACATAACGGAAGAGAAGCGATTTTACGATGTCATTCTGAATGAACTCTACGCAGATGATTGCAAGGCGTCCACCGTCTGGTGCTTCTCCAGAGGGGAGAGAATGATTGACGAATACATCGTCGACTTTGATGACTATATCGGCATCGGCGCTGGCTCGGTGAGCATCGTGGGGGGTAACTTTTACGTGAACACGTTTTCGCTGGACCGTTATGGCGAGCTTCTAAGCCGGGATACCCTGCCCATCGTTGGCTGGCGCAAACTCACCGAGAGAGAAAACCAGAGATACTATCTGCTCACCAAACTATTCGGCATGGAGCTTGATACCGGGAAGTTCGCACAGAGGTTCGGCGCCGGTATTGAAACAAAGCTGCGCGCAGAGCTGTTTTTTCTCAAACTTTTTGGCCTGGCAGGGGGCAAGGATAAAATCCGGGTAACCAGAAAAGGCATGTACCCGGTGAGCGTTATGATGCGGGAGTTTTTTACGTCCCTCAACAACCTGAGAGAGCTTTACATCGAAGAGCAGACTTAACCATTTATTTGACGGCAATATGAATGCCGGCGGCGCCGAACAAAAACGGCCGGTAGCGGACCTCGCGGAAACCCGCCTCCAGCAGCATACCCCTCACCTCTTCGGCCGTGT
The DNA here is from genome assembly GCA_013202615.1 of Dehalococcoidia bacterium. Classification (GTDB taxonomy): domain Bacteria; phylum Chloroflexota; class Dehalococcoidia; order Dehalococcoidales; family RBG-16-60-22; genus E44-bin89. The sequence goes on along the minus strand of JABMRL010000247.1, from coordinate 1,171 downwards.
AGAAGCCGACCGCTGACTCCGCCAGATAGTTATATGCCCCCTTACTTCCCGAGAGCCAGAACCCGGCATTGCGGACGAACCAGCGCAGGTAGTAGTGGAATACTCGTCGGATAAGCCTCGATCCCGGCTGGCTGGTCTCCACAATGATGTACCTGCCCCCGGCAGCGAGGACGCGCCATACTTCAGCTAAATGCTGCCCGGCCAGGGGATTTTTATAAGTCAGGTTACGGAAGGCAAAAGAGATGCCGACGCAGTTGAAAGACGCGTCGGGAAAAGGGAGAGAGCCCGCATCACCGTGTATGAAGGAAATATGCCTGCCTTCGTTCCATGACGCCGATTTTGCCCGCGCTATTTCTAGCATGGGCAGACTGTAATCGATGCCGGCCACGCTGACCCCACCTCCCCCGAGGCGGCACACGGTTAACGCCAGGTCCCCGGTCCCGCAGCAGAGGTCGAGGAATTTCTCAGGCTTATTTCCCAGGCATTCTTCCGCCGCCATCCTGCGCCACCGCCGGTCAAGACCCCAGGTTACAACCGTATTGATAAGGTCATAACGGGGCGGCACCTCGGTGAACATTCGCTGCAAAGGCCTGCTCATAATGTTTCCTGCGGCATGGCCAGTTATTGCCCGGCCAACTCAGATAATTCCGGCCAGTATATAGCCGATGCCCAGAAGGAACTGCGTTACGAGGACGACCAGCACATTGCTGCCCATCGCCGGAACCAGCTGCGTCATATCCTGATGCCTTCTTGAACCTTTTATCGCCTTCAGGGCAAAGGGGAGCGTCAGCAGCGAGATAAGCGAGAAGGCGGGCATTTGTCCGGCTATCACCCAGCCGATTATCCACAGATAGAACGCGATGGTAAAAATCGAATAAACGAGGCTGGCCCGCGAGCCCCCCATGACGATGGGCAAAGTTCTCCTCCCCCCCCGACTGTCCGCTTCGGTATCGGGGAACTCGTTGAGCAGCAGAAGGTTATGCACCAGAATCCCGGAGGGAATTGCAACAATCACCGCGTGCCACGTATAGTGCGTGGCCTGGACAAAGTAAAGCCCGAGAATCGGCAGCGTGCCAAGCCCCAGCCCGGCAGTCCATTCCGGCCAGGGCATCTTGAGTATCACCGGCGTATAGAAGAGAACGCATACCGCCGCCAGCAATAGCAGTGGAAG
>JABMRL010000246.1 GCA_013202615.1 Dehalococcoidia bacterium | reverse complement strand
TCTATAGCGTAGTCCACCACCTGGTCAAGGGCGGAGAGGAAGTCATTCACGCGCGAGGACAGCCCGGTAGCCGGGTCAATGCGCCCGTAGTTCTCAACGCCGAGATGCAGGTCAGCAAAATGGAGAATTTTCATTAATTAACCCCATCCCCCTTTATCCCCCTTCCCCAGGGAAGGGGGAAGTAATTAGAAGAGGGGTTTCACCCCTCTTAAACACCTATGTTGCTCCCTCCTTCCAAATCTGGCCGCCCTCTGGCAGCACAAAAAGGTCCTCGCCGGCCAGCTTGGCCGCGAGCGTTTCCTTGAGGGTGGCGATGGGTACGCGTATCTGGTTCATGCTGTCGCGCTCCCGGATGGTAACCTGGTTGTCCTCCAGCGACTGGAAATCAACGGTTATGCAGTACGGAGTGCCGACCTCGTCCTGGCGGCGGTATCTCCGCCCGATGCTCTGGGTATCATCGTAATGGACCATCCAGCACTGGCGGAGGTCGTCGTAGACTTCTCTGGCCGCCTTCGCCAGGTTCTCCTTCTTGCTCAGCGGCAGCACCGACACCTTGTAAGGCGCCAGGGTGGGATGGAGATGGAGCACCACCCGCAGCTCGCCCTGGGCGATTTCCTCATCGTAGGCGTCGCAGAGGAAGGCCAGCACGGAGCGGTCCACGCCTGCCGATGGCTCAATGATGTAAGGGATGATGTGCTCGCCGGAATCCTCGTCAAAATAGGTCATCTCTTTGCCGCTGTGCTTGGCGTGCTGCGCCAGGTCATAGTCGCCGCGGTTGGCGACACCTTCAAGCTCCGACCAGCCCATGGGAAAGTTATAGTCGATGTCGTAGCACTTCCTGGCATAGTGGGCCAGTTCTTCCTCCCCGTGGGGGCGCAGGCGGAGGTTATCCTCCCTGATGCCGAGGTTCAGGTACCACTGGCGCCTCTCCTCGACCCAGTAGTCGAACCATTTATCGGCCGTCTCCGGCGGGACGAAATACTCGATTTCCATCTGCTCGAACTCGCGACTGCGGAAGATGAAGTTGCCGGTGGTAATCTCGTTGCGGAAGGCTTTTCCCAGCTGAGCGATGCCGAAAGGCAGTCGCCTCCGCGTTGTGTTGAGCACGTTCTGAAAATTGACGAAGATACCCTGGGCGGTCTCCGGTCGCAGGTAGACCACGCTGGCGTCCTCCTCCACAGGCCCCATGAAGGTCTTGAACATCAGGTTAAACAGGCGAGGTTCGGTCAGTTCGCCACCGCAGGAGGGGCAGTTGTTGTCCGACACTTCGTCAGTACGGAATCTCCGATGGCAGCTCTTGCACTCCACCAGTGGGTCGGTGAACTGCTCCAGGTGGCCGCTGGCCGCCCATGTCTGGGGGTGCATCAGGATGCTGGCGTCCAGCCCCACCATGTCATCGCGTCCCTGAACCACGGCACGCCACCAGGCCTGCTTCACATTCCGCTTTAGCTCCACCCCCAGAGGCCCGTAATCCCAGCAGCTTGATAGCCCTCCATAGATTTCACTGCTCTGGAAGATGAATCCCCGCCGCTGGCTGAGCGAGACGAGCTTTTCCATGGTGACGCCGCCCGGTGTTTTTTCCGTCATTACGAGTACCTCTTAATGTATGCTGTATGGTAATTATAGCTTCCTTGTCAGGGCCTGCTGTATGGCGAGGAAGAAGACTGCTCCCAGGATGATACCTCCGAGGCCCATGACAATCACGGCGAATATCCATAAAGGCATGAGGTGTATCCCGTACGAATTGTAGCTGAAAATGGCCAGTATTGCAAAGGTGAGAACAAGCTGCGGCAGGGCGACCATGTTGCCCATGAGCAGGAGCGTCGTCTCGGTGCGTTTGTTTGCCGTCGACTGGAAGCGGTTTCCCAGCCTGATTATGCCCAGAACAACCGCGGCACTCAGTCCGGCCAGCAGGAACTGCGGTACCAGCAGCCAGGCGGTGGTGGCGCCGCGGCTCAGCCACCGGTCGGGCAGGCCGTCCTGGAAATGATAGGCTACCTCACCGGGAAGTCGGGGGTAAAAATAAACGGCGAGGCCAACGGACAGGAGCAGGAAGGTGAGGGGAAGTGCCATATGTCTCCACCGGAAGCGCATCATTTATATTATCTTATCATTAATTGACCGTTTATTTAACACTATCCGACAGGTCAGCCTGAAGGCGTCCATTATCCAGGGCCTTGTGCTGGAATACTCAGACCAGTGATTTTGGCCGGCGCACCGCCAGAACAGCGGGGATGGCTATGGCGTACAGAGACACCATGATGATGAATGCCCAGTGGTAGGTATTCATGGTGTCATACATATATCCCCCGAACAGAGGGCCGGCGGCAACGCCAATGGCCTGGGCCAGAGATATCATGCCGAAGATGGCGCCATAGGAAGCCGGGCCGAAGTTGCGGTTGACCATCATGGCCATGGTGGGCAGCCAGCCCCCGGACCCCAGCCCGAGAACAATCGCGTAGAGCCAGATTATCGCCATAGGTGTTCCCGGCTTTATCAATATGAGGGCAATGGTGGCGATAACCAAGAGCACGAGGCTGATGGCGCAGGCCTGCTTGGCCTTAATTATATCGCAGAGCCAGCCGAAGAAGAATTTACCAATGGCGCTTCCCAGACCAAGACCGGTAACCGCACTGGAGGCTAATATCAGGGAGAATCCTTTATCCTGGAGGTGAGGCACCTGGTTCTGGATAACACCCATGGCGCTGAAGCCATTGAATAAGAAGGCAATGCATAAAAACCAGAACGCGGAAGTGCCCAGCGCCATTTTCAGGCTGAGCCCGCTGGTGGCCATACGTGAAGCTTCCAGTTCGGTAAGGCTCTTGTCGTAGACAACTCCATCAGGGTTGAGCCCCATATCTGACGGTTTTGTTCTGGCTACGAATATAGCGAGCGGAATGAGAGACATGTTGAGCAGGCCCAGAGCGGCATAAGATATATTCCAGCCAAAGGTGGGAATGAGAAAGCTCCCGATAAGCGGAGCCAGTACCAGTATACCGAGGCCGATGCCGGTGGACATGATGCCAATGGCGGTGCCGCGGCGCTTCACGAACCAGTTAGAGACCATGGTGCTGACCGAAACCTGGCCGATGGCGGCATGGCCGATACCGATAAAAAAGTAGGCGAGATAAAAGTGCCACAGGCCCTGCAAGGAGTATAGTGATAGAAAACCCAGGCCGGCAATCAGAGAGCCGCCCGCGATAACCCCCCTTACTCCATAGCGGTCAACCAGCCAGCCGACCAGTGGCGCGGCGAGGCCGGTAAGCAGGTAGTAAATGGTGAAAGCAAGCATGATTTCCCCCCGGCCCCAGCCAAACGCGGTTTGCAGATTAGTGACAAAAAGGCTGAAAGCGCCGACACCGCTGCCAGAAAAAAGGCCAAGGGAAAGTACCGCAATGGCAATCATCCAGTAGCCATAGAAAATTCCGGGTTTTCTAATGGGCTGTGTTTTTTCTGTATCGCTCAATAGTACGTTTCTTTCTGATTAGTCGTCTGATTTTTCCGAACGATTTATCTCCGAGACGGCACTGACGTAGGCGATGGCATATTCTTTGGAATGAGAAAGGCTGACGGCAATCGCCTTTATACCCATCTCATTCGCTTTAACCTGTGCCTTTCCGTGGAGGTTGACCCGCGGCTGGCCGCTGGTATGGGAAAGGGTTTCGATTTCCCGCCAGTTTATGCCCATTCTGCCTGTACCCAGGAGCTTCATGACCGCTTCCTTGCAGGCAAAGCGGGCCGCCAGCGACGACGGCTTATGGCGGTACGCCGCCAGCTCTGATTCGGTGTAGACGCGTCTTAGAAACCTCTCTCCCCAGCTCTCTACCGCCTCTTTAATCCGCCCTATTTCGATGATATCGACGCCAATATAATGCGACATGGTATCCTTACGCGGCGGACCCGGTTAATTCTTCAAGCAAACCGGAACAGAGTTTATCCAGCATCCCGGACAGTTTTCTAGCGGGCAGGCGGGTGAAAAGGGGGGTTATTGATATATTGCCGTGGTCCACTGCCCAGACATCCGTTTTCCGGGCCTGGCTGCCGTCCTTGCGCTGCCGCACCAGCCAGTAGTAATTCCGCTTGCCGTCATTTCCCTCGGTGACGGTGTTGATATGGCTCTCGTTGGCCAGTTCAGTGACCTGGATGCGGCCGATTTTATCCAGCGGTGCATTGGGCACGTTGATGTTGAGAAATAGATTATTGGGCGGCGGACTGGCGTTCATTCGTCCCGCCAGCAGGGTGGCCAGCCTGGCCGCTATCTGAAAACCGAGCTTACTATCTCGTTCGGTGGAGACAGCGAGTGCCGGGTAGCCGTGCAGATAACCCTGAAGAGCCGCGCTCACCGTTCCCGAGATGTAAATATCATCCCCCAGGTTCAGCCCCCAGTTAATCCCCGAAATAACGAGGTCGATTTTGCTTTTTACCAGGCTGCCCAGCGCCAGCAGGACGCTGTCTGATGGCGTACCTTCCACGGCGTACGCTTCAACGCCCTGAACCACCGGCTTTACCTGCCTTATCCGCAGCGGTTCCCAGAGCGTCACCGCGGTACCGCTGGCACTCTGTTCTCTATCCGGCGCCACGACCACCACCTCAGCGATGCTGGTCAGTTCCCGTACCAGTATCCACAGGCCATCGGCGGAAATACCATCGTCATTGGTTACCAGAATCTTCATGGGGGATCATTAAGAGTTTATCACAGTGGGAAATTCAACGGCAAACGGTCGAGCGTAACAGCGTTTTTCCCGCAGGGACTTGTGGACGAAATAGCTCTGTGGTAGCATAATAGTTATCATTATAGAATACGGGGGGCTTATTTGTGTGCGCCCCGGAATGTTGAAATAAATAACCGTACAGGTTCAAGGTGGAGAAAAAGATAAACCTGACCATAAATGACAAAGAGGTGAGCGGCCGTCCCGGCATGACCATCCTGGAGGTGGCCGGGGAAAACGGCATTGATATTCCAACCCTGTGTCATATCCCGGACCTGCCGCCCATCGGGGCCTGCCGACTTTGCGTTGTTGAGGTGGAAGGCTCCCGGACGCTGGTCGGCTCCTGCCATACCCCGGTTGCCGAAGGCATGGTCGTACAGACCCATTCACCAAAGGTGATTGCCACGCGGAAGGTGCTGGTCGAGCTGATGCTGGCCAGCCACCCTGATGCCTGCCTGGTTTGTGACAAGGCCAATATCTGTGAGCTGCGACGGATTGCCGCTGACCTGGAAATAGGGCTGCCGCGCTTCAGAACCCGGAAACACTACTATCCGGTCGAGGATGAGAACTCAGGGATGCTCCGCGATATGTCCAAGTGCGTGCAGTGCCGGCGGTGCGTTGTTGCCTGCAAGAGCCCGGGTGGTGAGCCGCTTTTCGGCATGGCATATCGTGGTTTTGACAGCAAGGTGGTTCATGGCCATGACCAGCCGCTGGGCAGCGAATCCGGCGAGAACTGTGATGCCTGTATCGAGATATGCCCATCGGGGGCATTGCAGAAGGTGAGGAAAACGGGAGAGGAGAGGGCGGATAGAGCGCTTATTATTAAGGGCTGAGCTATCGGAGATGGTGAAATGACAGGAAAAGGAGTCATAACACCGCCCAAAGACCGGGCCGACCTTGTGGAGCGCCTGAAAGAGGTGCAGCGCCGTTATGGCCACGTGCCGGAAGAGGCTATCGCTGAGCTGGCTGAATCGCTGGCTATACCAATCCATGAAGTCTACGGGGTCGCCAGCTTCTATTCATTTCTTTCCACGAAGCCGCTGGGCAGGAATGTTATCCGGGTCTGTCGGAGCCTGCCCTGCTACCTCAAGAGTGCGGAAATGATTATGGAAGCGGTGGAGAAAGAACTTGACATTGGCCCTGGTGAGACGACGCCCGACGGTCGGTTCACGTTCGAGCTGGCCAACTGCATCGGCCTCTGTGACCATGCCCCGGCCATGCTCATCAATCGGGACCCTCACGTTGATTTAACGCCGGAGAAGATAAAGCAAATTTTAGGAGCTTACAAATAGTTCAGGAGGCTGGCGCGTGCCGCAGCAGCGAATAGTACTGAAAAACTGCGATGTCATCGACCCGGAGCGGATTGAAAGCTG
>JABMRL010000039.1 GCA_013202615.1 Dehalococcoidia bacterium | reverse complement strand
ATAAAGCATGGAAACGCGGTGGCCATTGGCATGGTGGCGGCGGCACGATTGTCCCATCGGCTGGGAATACTTGATGAAAGTGAGGTGAAAAGGCTGCGGCAATTGATAACGCGGGCCGGCCTGCCCGCGGAGGTTCCCGGCCTCGGCATCGAGGAGATAATGCAGGCAATGAAGCATGATAAAAAAGTCCGGGAAGGCAGGGTGGAGTTCGTCCTGCTGAAATCAATCGGTGATACTGTTGTCACTGATGATGTTTCCCCGTCCTTAATCAGGGAGGTTCTGGCGGAAAATGGATAAACCCAAAATCTGTGCCTCCATAGTAAACGGCGACCTTGAAACCATCGAGCGTGTTTCGCCGCTGGTTGATTTATTTGAAGTACGAATCGACCTGATTGGCCCTGATTGGCGAGAGGTCGCCGGGCAGCTCAGGAAACCCTGGGTTGCCTGCAATCGAAAATCGGATGAAGGGGGAATCTGGGAGGGCAGTGAGGAGGAAAGGATTGCCGAACTGCTCAGTGCTCTGGAACTGGGTGCGGCGATAGTCGATATTGAGCTCAGTACCGGAAATCTCAATGACGTCGTGACGCGGATTAAAAGACAGGCGGAATGCCTGATTTCTTTTCACGAATTGGAAGGGACGCCGCCTTTTAATACGATGAGGGAAATAGCGCAGCGGCAACTTGCCGCCGGGGCTGACATCGTTAAGGTGGTTACCACCGCCCGGAAGTTCGAGGACAACGTAAGCACCATGCAGCTAATCCAGGAATTTCCGGGGAAAAGAGTGGTCGCGTTTGCCATGGGACCGCCTGGCCTGGTGAGTCGGCTTCTCTGTCCGCTCGTGGGTGGTGAGTTTGTCTATGCCTCCGTTGCATCGGACGGAGAGGCGGCACCAGGGCAGATGACGGCGGAAGAAATGAGGCAGATATACGAAATGGTGAGGAGATGAACCAGATAACCGGTAAAACCAGAATCTGTGGGATAATCGGCGACCCCGTCGAGCACAGCATGTCGCCGGTGATGCACAACGCTGCCTTTGAAGCGCTGGGGCTCGACTATGTCTATCTACCGTTTCGCGTGCGGGGAGAGGAATTAAAAGGGGCGATAAACGGTATACGGGCATTGAATATAGTCGGCCTGAACGTGACCATACCGCATAAGATGGCGGTGATGCCATTTCTGGATAAACTGGACCCGTTGGCGGAGAGGATGGGTGTGGTGAACACCATCGCCAGTGAGAATGGAGAGCTCACCGGCTACAATACCGATGCCCCCGGTTTTTTGCAGGCACTGCGGGCGCAGGGCATTGAGCCGGATGGTAAAAGCATCGTCATGATTGGCGCTGGCGGTGCTGCGAAGGGAATATCCTTTATCCTTGCCGGGGCAGGTGCCAGCCTGGTCATTCTGAACCGCACTCTCTCTAGGGCAGAGGAGCTGGCGTCCCAGATTGCGCAATACTATCACCGGAAGATAGCAGCGATGACGCTGAACGAGGCGAATCTGAAAAGGGCGTTTGAAGAGGCCGATGTCCTGGTAAATACCACCAGCGTGGGCATGGTACCCGATGTCGACCGGACCCCTGTGCCGGGCAAGCTGCTCAATTCCCATCTGGCGGTTTCTGATATCGTTTACAATCCGCTGGAAACGAGGCTGCTCCGGGAGGCGAAGGCGGCCGGTGCCCGCACCATCGACGGACTGGATATGCTGGTATGGCAGGGCGCGCTGGCTTTCGAGAAATGGACCGGGCAGAAAGCACCGTTTGAAATCATGAAACAGGCAGCCCTGAAGGCTTTGAGAAATGAAAAGTAACATCGCCCTCGTTGGTTTTATGGGAACGGGAAAGACGGACGTGGGCAGATTGCTGGCCGGGAAGCTGGGCAAGGATTTCATCGAGCTGGACGAACTCATCGAGCAGAAGGCGGGGAAGACCATTCCCGAAATCTTCCAGCAGGACGGGGAAATAGCTTTCCGTGAGCTTGAAATTGAGGCAACCGGTGAGGCGGCAGAGAAGAAAAACGCGGTGATTGCCTGCGGCGGCGGCGTTGTCCTGAACCAGATAAACGTTGACCGGCT